>CAVJEY010000040.1:0-14014 GCA_963648745.1 Christensenellaceae bacterium Phil1 | reverse complement strand
TTGAACAGGGTAGAACCGAGGGCCTTGCAGAGGGCGAGAAAATCGGTGAAGCGCGCGGACGCAGCGAGGGTCTTGCAGAGGGCGAGGCTTCCAAAGCTCGTGAGATGGCGAGGGCTCTAAAAGACAAAGGCGTTGCCATTGACATTATTGCTGAAACTTCGGGACTTTCTAAAGAGGAAATAGAGAAGATGTAGATGCCGTATTGCAGTTGAATATTATGAAATAGACATTGGGATAACCCATTGGTATATGTATCAGCGGGTTATTCGCTTTTTTGAATCTTCAAAGCGGGAAGCCGAAAACCGGCAAAATAATTCACTGATTTTGCATAATCTGTTTGACTTTTGTCTCAGATTGTGTATACTGTAGTAGTATGCGGCAGGCTAATAGCCATACAGGTTATAGCTGAGCCATAAAACTTAATAGCATTTGCAATTTATTCCGAAAAATCCGGAACTTTATGTATGCGTGGGTATCAGAACAGAAGAAACAGTTGAATCTGCAGAGCATAAATTCCGGGTGTGATGCCGGTATTGTTTTGGCATCTTCGGAATTTTTTTAATGAAAGGAAACCTATGGAGATATTAAACAGCGTGACTGAGGCTGCGCAGAACAAGGCAGGCAGCTCGCCCGCAAAGCTTTTCATACTGGGAATACTTGCAGGCGCATTTATAGCCTTTGGCGCAGAAGGGTCAGCCATGGCGACATTCACTCTGCTGGCCTTTCCTGTAACCTACGGACTTGGCAGAGCGCTGGCAGGTGTGATTTTTGCGACAGGTCTCATAATGGTGGTACTTGCGGGTGCCG
The DNA here is from genome assembly GCA_963648745.1 of Christensenellaceae bacterium Phil1. Lineage (GTDB taxonomy): Bacteria > Bacillota > Clostridia > Peptostreptococcales > Anaerovoracaceae > UMGS973. The sequence continues at coordinate 13,207 of CAVJEY010000040.1, read as the reverse complement.
AGCTTTTTACAGGCAACACACTTATGCTCTGCGGCGTGCTTGAAAAAAAGATTAAGATTTCATCCATGCTCAGAAGCTGGGTTATAGTATATGCAGGCAACCTCGCCGGCGCACTTCTTATCGCATGGCTTATGAGCCGTACGGGTCTGTTTTCGGCAGGCGAGGATATGCTCGGCGCAATAACGGTAAAAACAGGGGCGTGCAAGACATCTCTTGAATTTGGCAGCGCGTTTGTACTCGGCATACTGTGCAACTGGCTGGTGTGCCTTGCGGTATGGATATCATCGGGAGCAGACAGCACCGCAGGCAAAATTCTGGGAATTGTTTTCCCCATAGGGCTGTTTGTCACATCAGGCTTTGAGCACAGCATTGCCAATATGTACTATATTCCGGCCGCAATATTTGCAAAGACGGATTTTTCAGAGGCGGCGCTTGATGCGGGGCTTAGTCTGCAGGCTCTGAACTCACTTGACTGGTACGGATTCTTTGTTACGAATCTGATACCCGTAACCCTCGGCAATATCGCAGGCGGCTGCATTTTTGTGGCGCTTGCATACTGGATATGTTACAGGAAGGTATAAGCCTTTTTATATATAATTTATTTCGTTTATCAGAGAAAAGGAGAACAGATTATGAGCGACAGGCAGCTTACAGCAAGAGGCATGATTATCGGCGGAGCAGGCTCTGTAATTATTACAATGAGTTCTATGTTCATAGCGCTGAAATTAAGCTCATTGCCCTGGCCGATTATGTTCGTGGCACTGGTTTCAATGTTCGCATTAAAAGCGTGCGGCAACACCAATCTGAATGAAATCAATGTGACACACACAGCCATGTCAGCAGGCGGCATGGTGGCGGGAGGACTGGCATTTACTGTTCCGGGAATCTGGATGCTGAATCCCGAGGCAGAAGTAAATCCGGTTATATTGGTTATAGTTACGTTTGCAGGTGTGACACTGGGCCTTATATTCACGGCACTGATCAGAAAATACTTTGTTGTGGACAGGGACTCGGAAATCACATATCCTATGGGGGTTGCGGCTGCGCAGACCCTGCAGGTGGGAGATAAGGGAGGCAAAAAAGCAGGCATACTGTTTGTCAGCATGGGGGCTGCTGCAGTATTTACTTTTATCAGAGACTGGCTTGGTAAAATACCTGCTGTTTTATGGAATAACAAAATGATGAGCTTTGGTTCACTTGGGGGCATATGGCTTTCACCGATGCTTGTGGCAGTAGGCTATATTATAGGGCCTGTTGCAATAGGCGTATGGTTTCTGGGAGCCGTAATAGGGGATTTCGGAATACTTATAGCAGGACAGAGCTTCGGCTGGTTTGATGCGGCGCTTGCATCGAACATCAAATCATCGCTTGGCATAGGGCTTATGGTAGGTACGGGAATAGGCATTATAGTCAAAGGCATACTTCCGAAGGCAAAGGAAATATTCGGAGCGCTGTTTGACAGAAACAATCTGGGAGACAGTGTCATTTCAATGAGATGGGCGCCGGCAGCCGCTGCTGTAATCGTTGCGCTTCTTGCAACAGTATGTCATCTTGGCATAATACCCTCACTTATTGTAATACTCGGCGCATGGCTTACAACCTCCATGTCGGCGCAGTGCGTGGGACAGTCGGGTATAAATCCGATGGAGATATTCGGCATAATAATACTGCTTGCAGCTAAAGCGGTTTCTTCAATAGGACAGACAGAGGCGTTTTATGTGGCAGCGGTAATCGCAGTTGCATGCGGTCTCGTGGGAGATGTAATGAACGATTTCAAATCGGGATACATACTCAAAACAGATCCTAAAAAACAGTGGATTGCCGAATGTATAGGCGGATATACAGGCGCGATAGTGTCTGTTATAGTTCTGCTGGTAATTCTCAAGGCATACGGCGCGGAAGCCTTTGGCGGAGAGATGTTCCCTGCAGCGCAGGCAGGAGCTGTTGCGGCCATGGTAGGCGGAATTTCCAACGTGCCGGCATTTGTAACAGGACTTGTTCTTGCAGTGATTCTGTACTGCTTCAACCTGCCTGTAATGACGCTGGGACTTGGTGTGTATCTGCCGTTTTATCTGTCGGCGACGGCATTTGTCGGCGGTCTTATCAGATTTATAACCGACAGAGCGGTGCCTTCGTTTGAGGAGAAGGGGACAGGCTCTATAATTGCGGCAGGACTTCTTGGCGGAGAAGCTATTGTCGGCGTTATAATCGCCCTTATAATTGCCGTACAGATAATGGCATAGGAGGAAACGGTCATGAGAGAAATCAGAATATCAGACATAAAGGATTTCAGAATAGGAAATGCCCAGGACACACAAAAAGGCACAGGCTGCACCGTTATAATTTGTGAAAAAGGAGCTGCGGCAGGTGTTGATGTCAGAGGCGGCGGACCTGCAACAAGAGAAACCGATCTTTTAAGACCAGAAAACATGGTGCAGGCAATAAACGCTGTAACCATAAGCGGCGGAAGTGCTTTCGGACTTGAGGCTGCAGACGGCGTGATGCAGTATCTGAGAGAAAAAAACATAGGCTTTGAAACAGGCTTCGGAGCAGTCCCTATAGTCTGCGGAGCCGCACTGTTTGACCTTGTATCGGGAGACAGCACAGCATACCCGGACAAACAGATGGGATATGATGCCTGCAAAGCCGCCGGCAGCGGCACCCTGAAGCAGGGTAACTTCGGAGCAGGCACAGGCGCCACTGTAGGGAAACTGATGGGGACAGAGAGACTTACCAAAAGCGGCCTCGGAGCATATGCAGTGGCAGCTGACGGACTTGAAATAGGGGCTGTTGTTGCAGTCAACGCACTCGGAGATGTATTTGATACGGACACAGGCATACAGCTTGCCGGACTTCTCAGCGAGGACAAAACCCGACTTGTTTCTACGGAACAGGCAATGTTTGATAAAATCAATACAGGCAGAGATGTGTTTGGCGGAAACACTACCATAGGCTGTGTTGTAACCAATGCGGATATAAATAAATCACAGTGCTGCAAAATAGCATCAATAACCCACGACGGATTTGCAAGAGCAATCAGGCCTGTTCATTCCTCTGCAGACGGCGACAGCATATTTGTAATGGCATCAGGCCAGGTTCCGGCTGACTTTGATACAATAGGAGCCTTATCTGCATATGTAATGAGCAGAGCAATCAGAAATGCGGTGATGAATGCGGAAGCAGCCTACGGATATAAATGTGCGGGAGATTTCATCAGATGACAGACAAGACCGGAATATATGAAATTCTCAAAGAGGAGAACATACCGTACAGCAGTTACGATCATATACCTGTCTATACGGTTGAGGAGGCAAACCGCATAGATATCCCCGGCAGGGATAAATGCCTCAAGAATCTTTTTCTCAAGGACAAGAAAGGGAAATTCTATCTTGTATCCCTTAACGGAGGCAAGAGCATAGACCTCAAAAAGCTCAGAGCATTCCTTGGAAGCACTCATCTGCATTTTGCGGGAGAGGATGATCTGTATGAGGTTACCGGATTAAGGAAAGGCCATGTGACTCCCTTTGGCATATTAAACAGCAGAGGATATGATGTTACGGCAGTGTTCGATACGGCGCTTGAGAATGATATAATAGGGGTTCATCCTATGCAAAATGATGCGACCCTGTTTATGAAGTTTGAGGATATGAAACGCCTGATTGAAAGCAACGGGTTCAGGGTAGTAATGTATGAGGTATAGAATAAGCGGCAGTGTACAGCAAATGTATGCTGCTGTTTTATTGAAGTAAAATAAAAAGAGTTGTATTTGATTCTGAAAAATGGTGCAAGTGATTCCGGAAAAGACTGGTTCAAGGCGGGCGAACACAGGAAGATGCCTAATGAAGTCGGCGGAGGATACAGCACTTCCGGAAGAAGTTGCCGATAAAATAAAAAATCTGCCGGCAGAGTATAACGGAAAAAAAGAAAAGACTTTTGAAGATATATTGGACTTCCATGTTGAGTTTGAACGTATCTGACATTACAGGATAAATACAAAGCGTATTTGGATTACTTTCGAATTGCCTGCTAAAACGATTTTCAAAGGGCAAAATCTGCACTTTGGGAGAATTGTAAAGGAGAAATATATGATTAAGGTACTTTTTATCTGCCACGGCATTACCTCTGTGTGTGAAAGCAGAAGGCAGCATGCAGCAATGCAGGTGTCTTTTTTGGAATAAAACAGTTTTTGCATTGTTCCGTTATTTTCGTAAATGTTATTCCGATATTGTTGATATTATTCCGTTAAAGTGGTATGCTATACCTTAGATTGGAGGGGATAATCTATGTTTATGACAGTAAAACAGGCTTCTGAAAAATGGGGCATTTCCGATAGAAGAATCAGAGTTCTTTGTTCTGAGGGGAAAATTCCAGGTGCGTACCAGGAAGGGCGTGGATGGAAAATCCCTTTGGATGCTAAGAAACCCGCTGATGGTCGTTATAAGTCACAGGAAAGCCTTCTGGCGCAAATTGACCGTAAAAAGGCAGAACTGGACAGCAGAAGACCTTTGACTGCGGGTGAGGCTGCAAGGCTCAACGAAGAATTCGTCATAGAGTACACATATAACTCCAATGCCATCGAAGGAAATACACTTACATTGCGAGAAACGGATTTAGTTCTTCGTGGTCTTACGATTGATCAGAAACCGCTGAAAGACCATTTAGAGGCAGTCGGTCATAAAGAAGCATTTGATTTTGTGAGTGAACTGGTTAAAGATAATGTTCCGATTAGTGAGAGCATTATCAAACAGATTCACTATCTCGTTCTTGCAGATAAGAGAGAAGACCGTGGCGTCTACCGTAGAATTCCGGTTCGTATTATGGGCGCACAGCATGAACCCGTGCAGCCGTATCTTATTGAGCCGAAGATGGAACAGCTGTTATATGATTTTGCTGCAGGCACAGAGCATATCGTGACAAAACTGGCTCGTTTTCACATCGGGTTTGAGGGCATCCATCCTTTCATTGACGGCAATGGCAGAACCGGAAGACTGCTTGTAAATCTTGAGTTGATGAAAGCCGGATTTCCGCCTGTTGACATTAAGTTCACAGATAGAATTGCCTATTATAATGCATTTGATGAATATCATGTAAAGCACAATCTTTCGGCGATGGAAAATCTGTTTGCGGGATATATCAATGCAGGATTGGATAAGTATTTGGGTATGCTGCAGGATTAACCGACCTGCTTCTGAACAAGGAGAACTCCTGTTATCATAGAGGAGAACCTGAAGATAATCTATTACCGAGGATTGAAAGAATGGAACACTGAAAAAGGCTATCTGACAGACACCTGTCTGACATCACAGGATAAATACAAAAAAGTATTTGGATTACCTCCGGATCGTTTACTGAAGCGATTTTCAAAGGGCAAAACCAAAGAGCAGTATTTGCACTCCGGGAAATGAAAAAGCCTGGATTATAAACCCCATTTTTTGTTATGTCATATGAATGTTTGCTTCTTGAAAAATCGGACAATATGTGATAAATTATAAATGTGACGTAAAAAAAGTCATACTTATAAAAAGGTGATTAGTATGAAAGAATTCTTGGAAAAATCATTGCGGCAAAATGTAATAATGACAGAGAATAAAGAGGTTTATAAAAAGCTTCCATTGGTATATCGTGGAAGATATGATATTTTTACAGTAGAGACAAATGGCGTATTATGGATGGCTATTCATCCAAAAGATGATATTGGAATTGTCCTGTTACGGAGAGATAGAGCTGGCGTGGAAAAAATAACAGGGTTAAACTGTGCAATATTTCTTGATCGGGCGACATTCTATATAAAAGAAAAGTTAATGGAAGAGGGAATTCCTTTTGTAATAGATGGTAAGCAGGTGTTTCTTCCGTTTATTGGGTATTTGCTGAGTAAGACAAATGAAAGAGAACTGGCACCGGTTCATTTGATTTCGTTTCTTACGCAAAAAATGCTTCTGATGGCTATTTATGAACGATGGAATGAAGTGAAAGTATCTGATGCGGCGAAACGATTGGGAGTGTCAACAAAATCTGCAAGCCGATGCTTTGATGAGTTGGAATATTTGAATATTGGCGTGTTAGGTATGAAAGGTAAATCAAGAGTTATCAATATTCCGGATGACCGAAAACAATTATGGCAGCAGATTGAGGACGTATTAAGAAACCCGGTGATTCGAAGATTTATACTGAGAAAAGACATGAAACTTGAAAAGAAAGCAGGCATTTCTGCTTTGTGTGAGTATTCTCTTTTGGCCGATAATTCTTACCCTACCTATGCAGTAACGAAAAAAGAACTGAAAGCCAGTGGGGTGAAAGTGGAAAAACAGGGGAGTAAACAGGAAGAAATCGGATGTGTTGTTTTGGAACTGGGATATTTTATTGATTTTTTAGGAAAAGGATTGCAGGATCCTTTGAGCGTAGCACTGTCGCGGACAGGAGAGGAGCAGGAAGAGGAACGGATTGATATTTCTATTAATGAGATGTTGGAGGAATATGTATGGTCAAAGGATTAGATACATTTCGGAAGTACTTTGCCGATTATGAAGAACAGTATGTTTTAATAGGTGGTGCTGCCTGCGATATTTTATTTGAAAGTGGGAGCTTGTATTCTTTTTTGAAAAGGGAATCTTGACTGCCACAATAAAAGTTGTATAATAATAGTAACAGAACCCGCCACGCCTCTGCTTTTTCATGCGCAACCCGGTGGGACTTTTGTTTATGAGGTGTTTTATGTATCAATATCCAAATCAAATATTAACAATAGCACAGTAGATACAATCATATATTATCCGAGAACTGGAAGGTTTCCTATGGCTCTCGGATTTTTTATATATAAGGGATATAGAAAAATTAAACAACTACATAAATTCAATGCAAAATGAATGACATCCTGTTTTTCTGTCTGGAAAATAGGAGATGAAAAATTCACATTTTTATGATAGAATAGTCGAGAAATACTACGGTTCTACTACGATTGACGGCATCAATTTGCTACATTTTGCCCTGTTTCGGATTTCTGTGACAGAGTAAGGGTATAAAAATAGGCTCTGATATACTCGGCAAATCGGGGTAAATCAGAGCAAGACACAGCATTTTAGGAGGCACTTCAAATATGATTAAGATACTTTTCGTTTGCCACGGCAACATCTGCAGATCTACCATGGCCGAGTTTGTTATGAAGGACATCGTCCGCAAAAACCATACGGAGGCAGAGTTTTTTATAGCCTCTGCCGCAACCAGCAGAGAGGAGATCGGCAACGGTGTTCACAGCGGCACACTCCGCAAACTCCGTGAGGTGAATGTCCCCGTTGACAGGTCCAAAAAAGCTGTACAGATTACAAAACAGGACTATAACAGATATGACTACATAATTGCAATGGATGAGAACAACCTGCGCAATCTGAAACGCATCATACCCGAGGATACAGAGGGCAAGGTATACAAGCTGCTTGATTTCACAGACAGAGGCGGAGATATAGCAGATCCATGGTATACCGGCAATTTTGATGCGACCTATGACGATATAACGGAAGGGATAGGCGGATTTATGGAATTTTTAAGGAGGCGGCCATGAAAATAAACAGAGTATGGGCAGTATATTTTACAGGGACACAGACAACCTCAAAGGTAGTCGGAAAGCTTGCGGATGAACTTGCAGACAGACTGTGCTGCGACAGGCTTACATATGATTTCTCACTCCCTGCGGCAAGGACGGAACCTATGGAGTTTTCGGCAGGAGACCTTGTCATATTCGGCACACCCGTAATTGCAGGCAGAGTGCCGAATGTGCTTCTTAAATATCTTGCGGATATCAGAGGAAACGGCGCGCTTGGTGTGCCGGTGGTGCTTTACGGCAACAGAAACTATGATGATGCGCTGATAGAGCTTAGAGATATAATGGAGGCGGGCGGCATCAGGACAATCGCTGCAGGAGCATTCATAGGGGAGCATTCGTTTTCGAGAGTGCTTGGAGCCGGCAGACCCGACGAACAGGACATGAATAAGGTCTGCAGCTTTGCCGACGGCATATTCGGCAAGTTATCTTCGGCAGAGCATTTTGAGATGATAAAAGTCAAAGGCACACCAAAGCCGTACAGCGGATATTATCAGCCGAGGGACAGACAGGGCGTGCATATAGATATACGAAAAGTAAAGCCAAAGACAGACGAAAACAAATGTATCAGATGCGGCAAATGCGCAGAAATCTGCACTATGGGTTCTATTGATGCGGAGGACTTCTCAAAGATTACAGGCATATGCATTAAATGCTGCGCCTGCATCAAACGATGTCCTGCCGGCGCCAAATATTACGATGATGAAGGGTATCTGTACCATCAGCATGAGCTTGAGCAGCAGTGGAGCAGGAGAGCGGAGCCTGAAACCTTTGTATGATTGCCTTTTTCTGTCAGGGCGTTGAATTTGCATTGAACACTTATCTGTGATATAATTGTTCAGTTATAAATTTTTATGGAAAGAGTGTTTTATTGATGGACAGACAAAAGATAATAAACATAGCGGTTATTGCTCATGTAGACGCAGGCAAATCAACTCTGGTGGATGCATTTCTGAACCAGAGCGGAGTGTTCAGAGCCAACGAGGAGGTTGTTGACTGTGTAATGGACTCCGATGATATCGAAAGAGAAAGAGGAATTACAATCTACTCCAAAAACTGCTCTGTAATGTACAATGACGTAAAAATAAATATAGTTGATACACCCGGTCACGCTGACTTTTCTTCAGAGGTTGAGCGTATAATGAAAACTGTTGATACGGTTATACTTCTGGTTGACTCATCAGAGGGTCCTATGCCTCAGACAAGATTTGTACTCAAAAAATCTCTGGAGCAGGGCATCAACCCGATTCTGCTTATCAACAAAATAGACAAAAGGGACGCCAGAATTGACGAGGTTGTAGATATGGTATACGAGCTGTTTATGGATCTTGAAGCCAATGACAGACAGCTTGATTTTCCTATTCTGTACGGAATCGCAAGGCAGGGAATAGTAGTGAGAGATCCTGCGGAGGCAGAGAATGTCAACGTGCAGTCGGGAAACAGCAAAGTAAGAAAAAACACAGCGGGAGGACAGGGCGGACTCAGCATAAAACCGCTGTTTGAAACAATTCTTGAGCATTGTGACGTATATCCCGACAGGACAGAGGAGCCTCTGCAGCTTCAGGTTTCAACCCTTGGATATGATGACTATATAGGCAGACTGGGCATAGGACGTATTACAAGAGGCACAATAAAAGAAGGACAGACCGTTGCAGTCACCAAGGATGACGGCACAGTTAAAAACTGCAGGATAAATCAGGTGTTTACATACAGAGGTCTCAAAAGAACTGCAGTCAAAGAGGCGCAGGCGGGAGATATTGCCGTAATATCAGGCATATCCGATATTTCAATAGGCGAAACCATCTGTGATCCGGATCATCCTGAAGCAATGGATATGATTAAGATTGAGGAGCCTACGCTTTCGATGAACTTCATGGTAAACAAATCACCGTTTGCAGGCAAATCGGGCAAATACGTAACATCAAGACATATCAAAGAAAGACTCGAAAAAGAGCTTGAGGTTAATGTCGGACTTCTTGTTGAGCCTACGGACAGCACAGACAGCTTCAAGGTTTCGGGCAGAGGCGAGCTTCATCTTTCAATACTTATCGAAAACATGAGAAGAGAAGGTTATGAGCTTGCTGTATCAAAACCTGAGGTTATACTCAGGAGAGGTCCGAACCATGAAACGCTTGAGCCTATTGAGGAGGTTGTTGTTTCAGTTCCCGATGAATATGCCGGCTCGGTTATATCCAAGCTTAATTTAAGAAAAGGCATAATGACACAGATGTCAGGTGAAAACGGATTTTCAAAGATAGAATATCTGGTGCCGACAAGAGGGCTTCTCGGATACAGAACAGAATTCATAAACGATACCAGAGGCGAGGGTACAATGGTAAGACGTTTTGACTCTTTCGGAGAATACAAGGGCGACATACCTCAGAGAATAAACGGTGTCGCCATTGCTCAGGAGGAAGGCGTTGCAACTCCTTACGCGCTGTTTAACATAGGGGAGAGAGTTCAGATGTTCATAGCGCCGGGCACTAAGGTTTATGAAGGCATGATAGTAGGCATGAACTCCAGAAACGACGATATGGTGGTAAATCCATGCAAGGCCAAAAAAGCCACAAATATGAGAGCCGCGGGAAGTGATGAGGCAATCAGACTTTCTCCGCACAGAGAGTTTACTCTTGAAGAGGCTCTTGAATTTATAAATGATGATGAGCTGGTTGAAATCACACCGGATGACATCCGTCTCAGGAAAAAGCTGCTTCACGAAATCGAGAGAAGAAGAAGCGGCAGAATATATGAGGAAGTATAATGGATATAGTTGACAAGCTGTTTCAAAGCTCGTGGGCGAGCTGCATAAACGCTCTGATTATATTGCTGGCAGGACTTCTGATTCTGAAAATAGTAACAGCCCTGATAAGAAAAATCCTGTCAAAGAGCACTGTAGACGGAGCGCTGCATACACTTTTAATCAATACGGTAAAAGTTGCGGCACTGATAATCATAATTGTTTCGGTGCTTTCGGAGCTCGGTGTCAACACCTCTACATTCATAGCTGTAATAGGCGCCGCAGGCGCTGCGGTTGCACTTGCGCTCAAGGACAGCCTTGCCAATGTGGCGGGCGGCATTATAATTCTTGTTACAAAGCCATTTGGCAAGGGTGATTATGTGATGACCGGCGATATTGAAGGCTCTGTGGAGAAAATTGATATACTGAATACTACGCTCAAAACCGTTGACAACAAAGTGGTATCGATACCAAACAGCAATATATCCAACAACGCACTCATCAATTTCACCAGAACTGATGCCAGAAGGGTTGATCTGCGTATAGGAATAAGCTACGATGCCGATATTGACAAAGCGAAGGCTGTGCTTGCAGGGGTAGCCGACAGCTGCAGTCCCGTACTCAAAGACAGGGGATACTGCATAGGAGTGATTGAGCATGGCGAAAGCGCTGTGATATTTGATTTTCAGGTATGGACAAAGCCGGAGAACTACTGGGATGTTAAATACTATCTCGGAGAAAAATCCAAAAAGGCGCTTGACGAGGCGGGAATAGAGATACCGTACACGCATATAGATGTGATTGTCAAGAAATAAATTGCCAATTGTCAAAAAAAATTATATAATAGAAAAAACATATTTTTTCGGGAGAGCAGAAATGGACAATAAATCGAATATAATAGGGTTTGTAATATACTTCTGGATATTCCAGATTTCGGCATTTTTAATGATGAGACTGTTCGGGCTGGTTTCGGCAGACAGTGATATTAAGCATGTGCTGATACTGTTTGTGGTATTTGGCCTTGCGTTTACAGGCTTTTACTTCATCAAAAGAAGCGGGGATGCCAAAAGAGCCAAGAGAAATGCTACGGCACAGTACGATGTGGCCCGCGCAGGCAAAAAGAAAAAAAAGAAAAAAAGATAATTTACAAAAGGGCGGAATTTCTGCCCTTTATGTATTTGGAGGGACTCTATGAACATACAGATATTCGGGACAAACAAATGCAACGACACCAAAAAAGCTGTCAGGTATTTCAAAGAGAGAAAGATTAAATATCAGTTCATTGACATGAAGCAAAAGGGCATGAGCAGAGGCGAGCTTGCAGGTATCATCAGAGCTCTTGGCGGTTTTGAAAACATACTGGACGAAAACTGCAAAGACAGGCAGGCGCTTGCTCTTGTCAGATATATTTCAGACAGCAGCAGAGAAGAAACGCTTCTTGAAAATCAGCAGATCATCAAAACACCTGTAGTAAGAAACGGCAGACAGGCGACGGCAGGATATATGCCTGATGTGTGGAAAGAATGGGAGTAATATGGCAACAATAGAGCAGACCTTCAAAAGACTTGAAAAATCAGCTTTCAGAGCAGGATTTCATCTTGATCGGAAAGATAAGGAATATGTCAGGGCAAAGGGAACAGAAAAGATAAGGGAGCACGCAGAGGACTTTATAAAAAAACGTCTTGCGCCTGCATATATTGCAAATGACGGCAGACAGACTCCAATGAGAGGGCATCCTGTATTCAAGGCGCAGCACGCATGTGCCTGCTGCTGCAGAGGCTGTCTTGAAAAATGGTATCATGTGCCAAAAGGCGTAGAGCTTACGGCAGACCAGCAGAGGCGCATAGTCAATATGCTGATGGCATGGATTGAAAAAGAAATGAACAGATAAAATACAGAAAGGAGCCTGAAATGATATCAGATGAATATTACATGAACAGTAAATTGATGATAGAACCTGAATTTGACTCCAGATATAAAGATGTTAAGGTTAATAATGTGATATGTGGCGGACACCCGATACATATGCATAATTGTATTGAAATTGTTTATGTATTTGAAGGTGAACTTGAGTGCAAGGTGTCTTTTGAAAAATATATTATTAAAAAAGGTGAGTTTGCTGTCTTTAATGCATTTGAAATACATCAGCTCAGTGCAGTAATACCGGGTACAAAAATTTCATATATTTATATCAGTCAAGATCTTTTTTCATATTCAGAAGGCTTTATAATATGGTGGGCTGATATTTTGAAACAAGACAAAGAAGTTTTTTTAAAGCAGGCTGATAATATAAAGTTATTAATAAAGCAGTATGAGCAGTTTGAAAGTGAAGATGTGATATATGGCAGCATAGATCGCATTATTCAATTATTTAAAGCAAGTTTTAAAGTAGAGAATTTTAAGATTACAGATGAACATAATGCGATTAATAACAGTATTGTCGATATGAAAAGAATAAGTGACATTTATATTTATATGTATAGAAACTGTGATGAACGGTTATCTTTAGAGAAGATGGCTGCTGAATTTGCTATGAGTAAATATTATCTTTCTCATTATATTAAAAAAATAACCGGGGTATCTCTCCAGAAAATGATTAATGTAATCAGATGCGATCGTGCGGAAGTTGCATTGCTGGACAGCACTAAAACAGTTGAAGCAATATGCACTGAGTTTTCGTTTTCATCAAATCAGTATTTCAATACAATTTTTAAAAGTCTGTATGGAATTACGCCAGGAGCTTATCGAAAAAAATTTATAAGAGATACTATTGCGTATAGAGCTTTTGATGAAAGACCGATTGATCTTGGTGGCATATGGTTAGAGCCTGCAGGAAACGAAAACAGCGATAATAAAATTATAGAGATTAAACTAAA
>CAVJEY010000039.1:0-14218 GCA_963648745.1 Christensenellaceae bacterium Phil1 | reverse complement strand
TGGAGGCCTGCAGTTACTACCTCATCATCGGCGGTATGCCCGAATGTGTATCCTCTTGGGTCAAGTACAAAGACCCTGCCAAGGTATCACAGATACAGCGAGAACTGATTGAAGTCTACGAAAATGACTTTTCCAAGCACAACGGGAAGGTCAACAGCGGGCGCATCCTTATGGTGTTCCGCAGCATTGTGGCACAGCTTGCAAAGCCGAACGAAAAGTTTATGTACGGTGCTGTTCGTGAGGGCGGCAGAGCCAGAGATTTTGAAGAAGCGATTGAGTGGCTGGTTTCAGCAGGTATGCTGAACCGTATCTGCAATGTATCCAAAATGGAGCATCCGCTGTCTGCCTTTGACAAACTGTCCCAGTTCAAGCTCTTTGTCTTTGATACCGGGCTTCTCAAGCATATGGCCGGCATTGACAACGCCGCCATTCTGCTGAAATCGGACTATCAGTTCAAAGGTCCGTTGACTGAAAACTATATTTTGCAGCAGCTTCGCGGACAGTTCGAGGTAGAACCACGGTATTACTCCGACAAAAGCGGCGAGATTGACTTCGTATTGCAAAACGGTATGGAAATCATCCCCGTTGAAGCCAAGGGCGGCAAAGATAAATCAGCCCCTTCTTTTAAGAAGTATATCGCAGACCACAATCCGGAACACGCTTTGCGTTTCTCCAGGCGTGGCTACCGCAAAGACGGAGGTTTCACTAATCTGCCCCTTTACCTTGCCCGGAAAACCAAAGAACTGTTGTAAGCATTTTGGGCCAATCGTCGGAAAACTCAATGACTTTTTCAAGGTTATCCTTGTTACGGGCGCAAGGCAGGTTGGCAAAACGACAATGCAATGGCAAGAGAGCTTGCACAGTCAGACCCTGTACTGTTCTTCCAGACCTATAAGCCTCCAATCCTCATAGACGAGGTACAAAAAGGGCAAATCAAAATCATTTGTGATGAAAGCGATGAAAAAGGTCTTATTGGGCTTACAGGCTCACAGCAGTACAATATGATGAAAAATGTGCGTGAGACCCTCGCCGGAAGAATCGGTATCCTGGAGCTTTACAGCTTATCTGCAAGAGAAAATTTTTGATACTGATTCAGACTTCTCGCTTGCCACCTTACAGGCAAGACAGCGGAAGCTCCCGAAAAACAATGTGGTTGTGGATGACGAACTCAGGCAGGAGTACTTCAATTCCTATATCGACACTTATCTGATGCGTGATGTTGTCGAGGCAGGCGGCATCATCTGTATGTGCGAGGAGCCGATACCGATTGATGAGGACAACTGCTTTATTCCGAGCAATCTGATCTGAACAATTTCAGGCTGTATAAGAAGTGGCTCTGCGGAGTCGCTTTTATTATGCCCTGCTGCGTACTGAGCCTCAGCGATTTGTTGAGAGCCGCAACCGATAACCATATCCTGTTTCACAGGCACTTCCAGAAGTAATGCCGTGGTATCAGTTTGTCAGGAGGCTTGCCGAAAAACACACTGAAAATTATAAATCCTTATTCTCATGATTATTTTTATGCAGAAATTCTCCGGTATTTCCGTATAATTACCGTCTATTCCCACATAATAACTCCACAGCCTAAATTATCAGGCTTAATCAGTAAGGAGGGCTATATGAAAGCTACAGGAATTGTAAGAAGAATTGATGATCTCGGCAGAGTTGTCATTCCAAAGGAAATAAGGAGGGTGCTCAGAATCCGCGAGGGCGATCCGCTTGAGATATACACCGACGGCGGCGGCGAAGTCATTTTGAAAAAATATTCCCCCATCAACGAGCTGGGGCAGTTTGCATCGGAATTTGCAGAAGCGGCCGCAGGCACGCTTGGAAGTACGGTTATTGTCTCCGATACCGACCAGATTATAGCTGCGGCAGGCGCAGGGAAAAAAGAATATATCGACAGCAAAATCGATTATGAGCTGGATAAGATAATTCAAAGCAAAAACAAGCAGCTGAATGACTCCAAAATAGTTGTGCCCATACTTTCACAGGGAGATGCCATAGGCTCGATTACCATAATACCAAAAGACAAGCACATTCTCGGCGACACCGAACTCAAAGCTGCCGAAATCGGCGCAGGCTTTCTGGCAAGGCAGATGGAAAGCTAAGATGACCAGCCTGCGTCATCCTACAGCATCATGAATACCATCCGGTACACGATGCTTTCAATAGTTGACATGCACTGACTGGTAAGCGATGGCTATATCATGGAAGCCATTTCTTATCAGTCTTTTACCCTAATGCGACAACGCCTGTTATCTCTCATATATCAGCAGATTTCGCGCTAATGGTGCCGATGACCTGCGGCTTGAGGAAAAGATATACATGGGACAATATAAGGTGGTTTATTCCACTGTAATTTCAACATTTTTCCCGCTGAAGGCTACCCCGTATTTGTAGATTGTTTCAATTCCTGCGGCAATCAGTTCGGTATCATATTTCTTATCAATAATTTGCTGAAGAGCCGTTTGGGACAGCGTTTTAAGTTGTTCTTCCGTACAGTTCTTTTCGGCTTTAAGCTCGATTAAGATGCCGGGCAAATTCTTCCTTCTGGGTTTAAGCTGAATGTCATATCTGCCATCGCCGGATTCCCTGTTGGAAGAAATGAAGGAATCTCCGAGCAGGGCACACAGCCCAAGCATAAATCCGTGATAAAAATTCTCTCCTGCAGTATCAAACAAACTTACCGACTGTGTCAGCAGAGTTTGAATCAGCTTTTGCAATTTCTGTTTATCACCTGAGAATATCGCTTCCTGAATGGAAATGGCGGTAGGCTGAGGGATAATATTATTAAGCTGCTGTAAGATCTCCTTGTGATAAACGAGGGAAATCTCTCTGTTAGGCAGAGCAACCTCGCACATAAAATCCCCATTGAATGACGGTGTGGTTTTCAAAGCCTTCAAATAGCCTGCAACCAGCAGGAAACTATAGATGGTTAAAGGGTTATTTTTAATTTGAGGGTATATAACCCCTGTATCAATGTAAGTGGTGAAGGTTTCTCCATTAACAAGTGAGGTGAGCTTTTCATAAATCTCTTTGTCGGCTTCGGAAATAATTTCTCCGATAATATCATTACTTCCCGTAGATTGCCAGAACGCCCTTGGTTCACATTCGTTGCTAAAATAGTTGATAACAGACCACGGATTGAAAATTTCGGTTTTTCCGAAGCGATAACCGTCGTACCATTCGCAAATCTCGTCATATTTATTGGGAACACCGTAGTATTCTGCCATTTCCTTTACTTCATCAGAAGTAAAGCCGAAATAAGAACTGTATTTATTATCCAATACGGAACGGATGGTAAGATTGTTAAGACCACTAAATATACTTTCTTTCGCAACACGAAGAATACCCGTAAGGAAACCATAGGATAAATGCTTATTGTCTTTAAGGCCTCCGGAGAAAAGATTACGCATAAAAAGAATGACTTTATCGTAATAGTTTTTCATATGCCCCTGCTGGATGGGAATGTCATACTCATCAATGATAATGACAGGCGCAGTTCCGTGATGTTTATGAAGCATAGCTGATAAATTCAAAAGCGCACCGGATAACTCAACTTCATTAACATTGCCGGATAACAATTTCTTAAATGCTTTTTTTTCGTACTCATTACATTTTTCGGAGGATTGCAGTTCAATATGACGAGCTGCTTCTTTAGAAAAAACATCCTTGATTGCGTTAAAAGCTTCTTCCCAGGTATTAAACTTAATATCCTTGAATGTAACAAAGATAACAGGATATTTACCCTGATAGTCACGATACTTTTGACCGCAAGCCCAAATCTTTTTATCCCTAAAATACAAGGAAGTATCTTCGTCAGTTTTCTCAAAGAATGTACAAAGCATATCCATATTTAAGGTTTTTCCAAAACGGCGAGGACGTGTAAAAAGAGAAACCATAGGGCGTTCATCAATGAAGTCCTTGATCATCATAGTTTTATCAATATAGTAATATTCCGAAGAAGCCAGACGATAATCAGAAATTCCGATAGGCAACGGAAGGTTTGGGTGACGTACCGCTTTTTTATAGATACCCGATTTCACACGGGCATCCGCCGGCTTTTTCGCATCAATAGGAATCAGCCAGGATTTGCCTTGTTTTTTGGCACCGGCAATTTTACCCTCTTTGCAAAGAGCAGACACTCGCCTTTCAGATATATTCCACAATTTAGCAGCATCTTTCACAAACATAGTATCAGCCATTGTGCGATACCTCCTCGCTTTATTTCACATCATTATTATAACCGCATTCAGAACCTTGTCAATGGTTTTCGGAACAATGTCAATATAAATTGGCTTTATTCTTTTTTGTTGTTCCGAGTTCTGCTCTTATAAATTCCGGCAGGTATCTTTTTTATGCTCTGCGACAGGCACAGGAAAAAATATCGACTATGAGCCGGGCAAGGTAATTCAAAGCAAAAACAAGCAGCCGAATGACTCCAAAACAGTTTTGCCCATACCTTCAAAGGCAGATGGAAAGTATGGGCAAAATACCGGCAGAGGATACACCCGTGCCGGTATTTTGCTAGTCATCATATTCTTTGCTGAATTTAAGGATTTTGCCTGTAACTGCATCAATGTCAATCTCATACTCCATATTCTGATACTTGAAATCTATCTCATATTCCCCGTCATCGAGTTCTATTTCATAGTCGCGTATCTGAGAAGCACCGAGTCCCGCTTTGGCGAGAGCTGTTTCCTTGGCTTTTGACCTGCCTATATACTGACTGCCGCCCGCATCTTTGCCGGCTTTGCTGCTGTCACCTGCATATCCGTCACCATCGGTTTCGTATTCAATAATGCTTCCTGTGGTTGCATCTATCTCAAATTCATACTCTGTGCTTCCGCTGTAAAACTCAACATCATAGGTTATGACTCCGTCATCGCACTCAAACTCAACACTGTAGTCCGATATCTGCGATTTGGCAAGGCCTGTTTTGGCAAGAGCTGTTTCAAGAGCTTTGTCCTTGCCTATATACTGACTCTTGTTAACCTCACCATAGGACACAGACGGTGTTTTATCACTGCTTTTTTCTGATGCCAGAAGTATCAGTTCCTGTGTCGAAAGCTTGAGAAGGCCTGCTTCTGTCAGCCTGCTGTCTGAAGCCATCAGCGTTTTAATCAGGTATGCCTTCCCCTCCGAAATGCCGTTTTCGGAAGCAAATGCAGCTATCTCGCTGTCATCTGCGATATACTGACCCATAACTGCCGCAGAAAGAGCATAGCTTCCAAGATACTGATTGAGGCTTGCAGAAAGCTCTTCCTGAAGGCTTGTACCTATAGCGCTGTCCTTTGCCTGAACAGATACCAGAATTGAGTTTGATACGTCATTTAAGAACCCCTGCTGAAGCATGGAGCCCACTATGGCATTTGCCGCAACCTTCATATCGGTTCCTGCAAGACTCATACCATCAAGTATCTGCTCACCGTCTTTGTTTACGGCAGAAGCTTCAATCACCTTGCCTTTGCCGTCTACCGAAATCTGTATGCTTGGGTTAACATCAAGCCCTATAATTGCCGCCGCATCCGACGCCCCGCCGTTACCGAAAATCAGCACGCCTGCCAGACATATGACAACAGCTGCCGCAACAGAGCCTATTGCCTTGTATAAAGGTCTTTTTTTCTTTGGTTTTATATATACAGGGGTTCTGTCAGCTGACATCTCCTCCCTGTTTTCAATCCCGCAGGCTTTCATAATATCGTCTAATCTGTCAGGGGTGGCGCTGCTTACCGCAGAATGAATTCTTTTTTCTATCTCTTTGTTATTCATAAACTACACCTCCCTTATCTCAAGAGCTTTTTTGAGTTTTTTGAGGCTCCTGTTATATTTTGAAAGCACTGTGGAAACAGGCATATCAACTATCTCCGCAATTTCCCTGTGTTTCATTCCCGTCATTGAATGAAGCATTACAATCTGCCTTTCGTCTTCATTGAGCACATTCATCGCTTCCTCTAAAATCATGGCGTTTATGCCGGCCTCGTGATTGCTGCCGGGCAGGCTGTGAGTATAGTCTGCAATATCATCATGCTGCCTTGTGTCCCGGATTCTGTTGTAGCACATATTCCTCACTATCGTAAGTATCCATGCCATCGGCTTGCCCTGCTTCTGATATGTGTCAGCGGAGTTGTATATTTTTATATATACCTCCTGCATTATATCCTCGGCATCATGACTGTTTTTGAGTATTGACAGCGCAAAACCGTAAACAGCATCCGAGGTAAGCGCATACAGCTCCTTAAAAGCCGATGCGCTTCCTGCCGCTATATCCGATAATATTTTTTCATCTACATAAACCGCCATAATATACTTCCCTGTAATTAATTAGTATGCCTTCTGGTACTCCCTGCTGTACTCTACAATTTTGCCCGATCTGGCATTTACATCATATTCGTATCTGTAATTGCCTTTTCTGAATTTAACCTCATAGATTTCTTTGCCGTCATCATAATCATAATAGCAGGCAAGTCCTGTAACCTTGTTCCTGTTTATTCCCGAAAAACTGAACACCCTGTTCTTTGCAGCTGTTTTTCCTATCAGAGATTTTGATGATCTTACATATCTGTACTCTACACTTTTTTCTCTGATGTTGCCTGTCCTGGCATTGATGGTATAGCTGTATTCTGTGCTTCCCTTTGTAAATTCAATTTCATAAACGGTAAGCCCGTCATCGCTGTCCCTTTCACACTCAAGAGCCCATACTGCAGATCTTGTTGTTCCGGCGTTCCTGAGCGCCTTTGAAACAGCCGCGTCCTCACCTATATACGATGCTCCGAATACTGCCGCTCCCGATGATACCGCCATTACCGCCGCAAGTGTCAGCGTTACAACCTTTTTCATCAACTTATTCTTCATAATCTTATCCTCCTTTGATTTGCTTATTTATATATACAACACAGGAGAATAAGGTTTTATTGCATCAGTTCTAAAAAAAATTATTTTTTCTCCGAAAGATTGAGAAGGAACTCCAGTGCCTCGTCAATCCATTTGTCTTTGGGAGCCGTAAGTCTCATAAACGGCTTCACTCCGCCATGGAAAAAAATCCGCATACCGTATTTTTCCGAAAGTGCCGCAAGCACCGGCCCTCTGAGTCTGTTTTTTTCGCCGAAGTAAAATACAAGCCTGCCGTTTTCAGTGCATATTTTAGATATAAATTCATCTGCTGCCAGCTTGCGTATTTCAGATATCCTGATAAGGTTCACAACCTGCTGCGGCACATCGCCGAAGCGGTCTATGAGCTCCTCTAATATATCCTCTTCGTTTTCTTTTGTTTCAACCTCTGCGATTTTTTTGTACATATGAAGCTTGAGGGTCTCATCTCCGATGTAGCTGTCAGGAATATATGCGCTCACAGGAATTTCAACAAGAGTTTCCTCCCTGCTGTCGTTTACAGCCTCTCCCTGCAGCTCCTTCACCGCCTCCGCAATGAACTTGCAGTAAAGCTCATACCCTATGTTAACCATATGTCCGGACTGCGCAGTGCCCAGTATATTGCCCGCGCCTCTGATTTCAAGATCTCTCATCGCAACTCTGAAGCCCGAACCGAACTCGGTAAACTCTTTTATGGCTCTCAGCCGTTTTTCGGCAACCTCGTTTAGCACCTTGCCCGGCTGATACATCAGATATGCGTATGCCATTCTGTCGGAACGGCCCACTCTGCCTCTCAGCTGATAAAGCTGCGAAAGTCCGAATCTGTCAGCATCAAGCACAATCATGGTATTTACATTCGATATGTCTAGTCCCGACTCGATTATGGTGGTTGCAACCAGTACATTTGTCCCGCCGTCTATAAAGTCCAGCATGACTTTTTCAAGCTGCATCTCGTTCATCTGCCCATGCCCCACTGCAACTCTCGCATCGGGAACAAGCAACAGAATTTTTGATGCAACCGCATCTATGCCCTGAACTCTGTTAAACACAACATACACCTGTCCGCCTCTTTCGAGCTCTCTTTCAATAACATCACGCATAATATTATCATCCTGCTCGACCACATATGTCTGAACAGGCAGTCTGTCCTCCGGCGGCTCCTCTATAAGGCTCATATCCCTAATGCCTGTCAGCGACATATGAAGGGTCCGCGGTATAGGGGTTGCCGAAAGTGTAAGCACATCCACGTTTTTTCTGAGTTTTTTGATGGCCGCCTTGTGTCTGACTCCAAATCTCTGCTCCTCGTCTATTACAAGCAGTCCCAGATCTTTGAAAACCACATCCTTTGAAAGCAGTCTGTGTGTGCCGATTATAAGGTCCACCTGGCCGCTTTTGAGCTTTTTTATTATCTGCGTCTGCTCTTTGTCTGACTTAAATCTTGACAGCACCTCCACCTTGAACGGAAACTTCTCAAATCTGTCCTTGAGTGTATAGTAATGCTGATTTGCAAGTATTGTCGTAGGAACTAAAACAGCAGCCTGTTTGCCGTCTGCAACGCATTTGAACAGAGCTCTTGCAGCAACCTCTGTCTTACCAAAGCCCACATCGCCGCACAGAAGCCTTTCCATTGCGACGGGCTTTTCCATATCGGCTTTTATTTCTGCTATACATCTGAGCTGATCGTCTGTTTCGACATACGGGAAGCTGTCTTCAAATTCCTGCTGCCATGGGGTGTCAGGCCCGAAGGCATATCCTTTTTCAAGCTGTCTTGCTGCTGTAAGCTCAATAAGGTCTGCCGCCATTTCGGCAACAGCAGCCTTTGCCTTTGCTTTTGTTTTTTTCCATTCGGTGCCCGAAAGGCTGTTTATTTTCGGTGTCACACTGTCAGAACCCGTATATTTCTGGACTATGTCCATCTGCTCTACAGGCACATACAGCATATCCTCTCCCGCATATTTAATATGCAGGTAGTCTTTTTTCTCACCGTTTACGGTCAGCTGCTTAATTCCCATGAATTTGCCTATGCCGTGGTTTTCGTGGACAATATAGTCGCCCTTTTTGATGTCGGCAAAGCTTTTTATCTGCTGGGTGTGACTGCTCTTTATTTTGTTTTTTCTTTTTTTGCGTCTGCCGCCTGTAAATATGTCCGCATCAGACAGCCAGACCTTGCGGCTCTCAGGGAAGTCAATGCCTGATGTCAGCTCTCCGTACCTGACCGCCACCTTTGCCTCAAGGTCCTCTCTTGAAAGAAATTCCTTCATATTGTCAATGCGTTCCTGAGACGAGCAGACAATGGTTATTTCGTAATCTTTTCTGATGTATGATTTGAGCTCTGTCACAAGCATATCAAGTCTGCCGTTAAACACCGGCGGCTGACGGCTTATTATATTGTGAAGCTCCGAGAAAGTTTCGATTCCTTTGATTTTTTTGGCAAACGGAGTCAGAACATATACATTGTCCCTGTCATATATCCTGTAAAAATCCTCTCTGCCTGAAAATATCCCGTAGTCATAAGGAACTGCCTGCCCTCTTTCGAGAAGCACGCTGAAGTCCTCTCTGCGCTCTGCTTCTCTTAAATCTATGGCTTCGTAAATCCTGTCCGGATCCTCAACTATAACAGAGCCGTCTGTCATGTATTCCCACAGATACTGCAAATCATCATAAAAATAGTGAAGATAGTTTTCCAGCATCTGCACATTGTTTACTTTTTCTATATACTCCGTAATAACCCTGAGAGTTTTTTCGAGGTTTTCTTTTTTTTCTGTTTCTCTCGCTTTGTCATATTTTTTTATCTGTCTGCCGTATTCTCTGCGGATTTTATCTGCCGCTTTTTCAAATATCTCTCTGTCGTTTACAAACCGGCCTGCAGGATATATTTCCACAACGTCAAGATTTCTGACCGACCGCTGCGTATCGGGGTCAAAAGCTCTGATGGCATCAACCTCATTGCCAAACAGCTCTATACGATACGGCATCTCCCCGTCGGGAGTGTATATGTCTATAATATCTCCGCGCACCGCAAACTGTCCCTGCGCATCAATAATGTTATATCTTTCATATCCCATGTCGGAGAGCTGTTTTTTTATCTCTGCGGTATCAAGCTCTGTGCCCGGCCGTATTCTCAGCACTTTTTCCTCATATATGCCGCGCGGCGGAAGTTTTTTGACTGCAGCCAAAGCGGGGGCTATGACTATACAGTCCTCCCCTGTGCATAAAGCTTTTAGTATCCGCAGGCTCTCCACCAGCATATCGTGATTTTTGGCGTCGTACCTGAAAAGAGTCTCCTCCTGCGGCATTACATATATTTTTTTATCAACAAAAAAAGAAAGATCACCTGCAAGTCTTGCAGCTCTTACGGGCGAGGCTGCAATTATGAGGGTCTGTCCTCTGCTGTTTTCGGAAATGCGGGCGGCAACCGGTGCCACCCTGCTTTCCGATATTCCCGATATATTGACTGCACCTTTAGTGGTCATTTTTTTGCTCTCCCGCTTTTTTGTTTCTGATATTATATTCGTTCATAGTTTTGTCTATACCTTTTTGAACAAAACAGCAGCACGCATCGGCACAGGCACTCAGCACAGGCGCAAGCTCCTCCGCTTCTTTTTTGTCAAGCGAACCTATCACATAATCTTTCAGATCTCCCTTTCGTCTGTCTCCTATCCCGACTCTTATCCTTGGGAATTCATCGGAACCCAGCTGATAGATTATTGATTTCATACCGTTGTGTGTCCCTGCACTGCCTTTTTTGCGTATGCGGATTGTCCCCGCCTCAATATCTATGTCGTCATATATAACGAGGAGGTTTTCGACAGGTATCCTGTAATATCTGATGATTTCTCTGATTGACTCACCGCTCAAATTCATATAGGTCTGCGGCTTTACCAGCATAACCTTGTGTCCTGCTATGCTGCCGATGCCGTACAGCGCCTTGTGCTTGAGCTTCCTGACATCGATACCTGTCCTGTCTGCCAGAATATCTATAACCATAAAGCCCATATTGTGCCTTGTGGTTTCGTATTCTCTGCCGGGGTTTCCAAGCCCTGCTATAACAAATTCTATTCCGTTGTCATTTTGTTTTTTTCGATTCCAGAACATATTAGTCAAAAAGTTTACTGATTGAGTTGTTTGTGAATACTCTTGTCATTGCTTCCGCAAACAGAGGCGCAACTGACAGATGAACCATTTTTTCTATTTTCTTTTCTTCAGGAACAGGAACTGTATTTAATAAGACAAGCTCGCTTATTGCTGAATTTTCAATTCTTTCGATTGCAGGTCCCGATAATACCGCATGTGTTGCGCAGGCAAACACGTCCTTTGCTCCCAAGTCCTTGAGTGCGTTTGCGGCATTTGTAATAGTTCCCGCTGTGTCTATCATATCGTCGATGAGTATGCAGTTTTTGCCCTCGATATTACCGATTATGTTCATAATCTCGCTCTTGTTAGGCTCCGGTCTTCTCTTGTCAACTATTGCAATAGGTACATTGAGAGGCTCTGCCATGTTTCTTGCTCTTGTAACCGAGCCATGGTCAGGTGATACCACTACGATATCATCAAGGTCTTTTTTTCTGAAATATTCCACAAGGATCGGAAGTCCGACCAGATGGTCTACCGGAATATCAAAATATCCCTGTATCTGCGCCGCATGAAGATCCATTGTCAGAACTCTGTCTGCTCCTGCCGCCATAATAAGGTCTGCAACCAGCTTGGCTGTGATAGGGTCTCTTGCTTTGGCTTTTCTGTCCTGTCTTGCATATCCGTAATACGGTATAACCGCATTGATTCTACCGGCAGATGCTCTCTTCATCGCATCTATCATGATAAGGAGCTCCATTAGGTTGTCGTTTACGGGATTGCAGGTTGACTGTACGATATAGCAGTCAACTCCTCTTACTGTTTCCCACAGATTAACGGATATTTCACCGTCGCTGAATTTGGTTACTGTCGCTCTGCCCAGAGGCTTGCCCATTATTGAAGCGACCTCCTCTGCCAGCTCCAAGTGTGAATTTCCCGCAAAAACTTTGTACTCTGAAAATGCACCTGATTTCATCTTTTTTGTTACCTCATCTTTCGTTTGTAGTTAGCAATATCATTTATTTTTTTTTAGCAGTCCGCTGCGCGAGGCCCAGCCTTCTTTAATCTCCTCTCTTGCTCTCGCAATCAGAAGCGAGTCTGCCGGAACTTTTTTGGTCACCGTGCTGCCTGCGGCGATATATGCGCCTTTTTCCACCGTAACAGGTGATACCAGATTGGTATTGCAGCCGATAAAAGCTCCGTCCTCCACAACAGACCTGTGCTTATTGGTACCATCGTAATTTACAAAAACAACACCGCATCCCAGATTCACATCTCTGCCTATATCGCTGTCACCTATGTAAGTAAGGTGAGAGGCTTTGGTGCCGTCTCCCATTGACGAGTTTTTAACCTCAACAAAATCCCCCACTTTGCATTTGCTGCCTATATTGCTGTCCGGCCTTATATATGCAAAAGGCCCGACTTTTGTATCATTGCCTATACTGCTGTCAAGCACAACCGAATTCTGCACTTCGGTTCTGTCGCCTATGTCAGAATCCTTGATTCTTGTCGAAGGTCCTATGCGGCAGTCCCTGCCTATGCTGACGCTGCCCTCGAGAATAACATCGGGGTATATGAATGTGCCTTCGCCTATGCGTGTGCCCTCTTCAATATATGCCCTTCTGATGTCCATGAATATGACTCCCTGATTTGCATATCCGATGTTTCTTTCGATTCGCTCTTTTTCGAGTTTTTCATAATCTTTATAATTCATATTAAAACTTCCTGTCCAGTTTGAGTATCATCTCGCCTGCCTTGTATATGTCCCCTGCTCCCATTGTCATAATCAGGTCGCCTGCCGAGGAGTTGTTGTAGACAAAGCTTGCGATGTCCTCTAATTTGTCAAAATAATAGACTTCCTTGTCAGGATACTGTTTTCTGATTTCCTGAACCAGTCCCTTGGAACTTATATTATATACATTCTGTTCTCTTGCCGCATAAATCTCCGCAAGCACAACCTTGTCCGCATTCTCAAATGAAGCTGCAAACTGGTCAAACAGTGCAAGAGTTCTGGTGTATGTGTGCGGCTGGAACAGGCACCACAGACTGTTGTGCGGAATTTTAACCGCCGCAGCCAGTGTCGCTTTTATCTCTGTAGGGTGATGAGCATAGTCATCGATTATCTTCCTGCCGTCTGCAGTCTGACCCTTGATGTCAAATCTGCGCTGTGTACCGTTGAAATTTTCGAGAGTCGAAACAATGTCATCAACATCAACACCCAGCATATGGCAGCACGCAAATGATGCAAGAGCATTAAGTATATTGTGCTCTCCCGGAATCTGAAGCTGTATCGATGCCAGTGCTCTGCCCTCGTGATTTACGGTGAATTTCGGCAGTCCGCTGTTAAATTCTATGTCCGTCACATAATATGTGCAGTTTTCTGAAAAGCCAAAGGTAATAACGTTGTTAAGATCCTTGACCACGCTGTTTACAAAAGGATTGGCATTGTAGGCTATAATAGTGCCGTTCTCAGGTACAAGCTTTGAGAATCTGTCAAAGGATCTGACTATATGGTCTATGTCCTTGAAATAATCGAGATGATCAGAGTCTATGTTAAGAATAATCTCGATTTTGGGGCGCAGGCTCAAAAAGCTGTCCCTGTACTCGCAGGCCTCTGTTACGAAATATTTTCCGCTGCCGACCTCCACATTGCCGCCTATCTCCGCAAGATTGCCGCCCACAAGTATTGTAGGCTGCTTGTTTGCGTGTTTTAGAATTAAAGAAACCATAGAGGTTGTCGTTGTCTTACCGTGAGTTCCCGATACCGCAATGCTGTAATCGTATTCACTCATCAGTCTGCCAAGCATCTGTGCCCTTGTGGCTGTAGGTATACCAAGCTCTCCTGCTCTTACTATTTCGGGGTTGTCATCCGAAACAGCCGCCGTATACACCACGAGGTCTGCTCCTTCAACGTTTTTTGCTCTATGGCCTAAGTATATTTGTGCACCGTGTGCTATAAGTTTGTCTACCATTTCGCTTTCTTTCATATCGGAACCGCTTACCTGAAATCCTCTCTCAAGAAGGATTTCAGCAATGGCAGACATTCCTATTCCTCCGATTCCGATACAGTGTATTCTTTTGCAATCTGACAAATTTATCATATAAACATCCTCCAGATGTATATCACTGTGTATTAATTTTGCACCCGCAATCAGTGTGTACTGAATTATAACTGCAAGATGGTATGTGTGTTTAATCAGCTCTGTCCTGGCGGCCAGTCGCTGTCAAACACATTACACCATAATAATAACTGTAAGATGGTATGTGTGTTTAA
>CAVJEY010000038.1:0-14303 GCA_963648745.1 Christensenellaceae bacterium Phil1 | reverse complement strand
TAAGCATTCTCGGATTGTTTATGATTGCCCGGGCAATTGCAACTCTCTGCTGCTCGCCTGCAGAAAGCTCGTCAGGATACCGGTCAGCCTTGTCGCTGATACCCACAAGGCTCAGTGCCTGAGGCACATGCCTTCTGATTGATCTTGGAGTTCTGTGTATTACCTCCATTGCAAAGGCTACGTTCTCATATACTGTTTTTTTGGGAAGCAGCCTGAAGTCCTGAAACACCATGCCGACGTTCCTGCGAAGCTCCGGGATGTCCTTGTTTGCCATGGTTGTAATCTCGCGTCCTTTGATTTTGATGCTGCCCGAATCCGGATTTATCTCTTTGAGTATGAGTTTGATAAAGGTCGATTTGCCTGCGCCGCTTGGACCTACAAGAAACACAAAATCGCCCTGATCTATCTTAACACTTACGTTTTCGATACCTACATTGGAATTATATGTCTTGGTAACATTTGAAAATTCGATCATTAAATTTGTCCTTTCAAAAAAGCTTCAATTACTCCTCAATTATACTACAAAATGTCGTTAAATACAAACCATATGACTAATTCATACAGCATATCGCACTTATTTCACAATATCAACATATTTCATACCAGTTATTCCATATACAAGTGAACTTAAAGCTGCCGGTTTATTAATCAAAATACAGTACCGCAAAAATGCAAAATAAAAATACTCCGCATTACTGAAACCTGTCAGTAATACGGAGCTGCCCGGATTGTCACAAAGCTCTTTACCCTGTTTATGTCTATTTATAGCTTAGCTGTTTTGCATATTTGTCAGCAAGCTCAATGGTACTGTCTATCACAGCCTGCACTGCTTCAGGCACATCTCCTGTAATCTCATCTTCAAAGCCGTTCCATGAAGCATCATCTCTGTTCCATTCAGGATAATCCGTAATGGTTTCGCTGCAGGGATAATCTATGCCGAGTATGCATACCACATTACCGTCCGCACCGTATACCGGAGCAAATGCGGACCAGCACTGGCCTTCTTCATCATCCCACGCAGATCTTGCTGCCGCAGGAGTGCCGTCCCATGCCTCTGTAAACTGTATCTCCCAGCCGTAGTCTACAGCCCAGTCATCAGGGTCAGCCGAGCCGTCAACGGTAATCAGGAAACTGCCGTTCTCACTTGTGTCTCCGTCAAGTGACGGCACTCCGTCTTTTGACGGTGATAACGCATACACATAATTGGCGCCGCTCTCCTCTCTGATTTTGTCAAGCTCTGCTTTGAGCGCCTCATAGCCTTCAAAATCTCTTGCCTCACCTGACTCAATCAGCGCTGCATACTGATCTGCCCAGCATTCATCAGTCGCCGTCTCCTGACTGCCTCCGCATGCTGTCATCGAAAACACCAGCGCCATTGTTAAAACCACAGCTAATAATTTCAAATGTTTTTTCATAAATAACCTCCTCAAGTTATATTGGGGAAAACTTTCTCTATGATTTTAACAGAAACAGACTGTATATGCAACAATTATTTTGAATTTTCAGAAGTTTAAGTTAAAAAATAAATCACCCCTTGACGAGGTGATTTACATTCATAGTTATCAGCCCGGCGGCCATGTCATTTTTCTTTTGCCAAGAAGATGGAAATGCAGATGTTTTACTGTCTGCAGGCCGTCCTCTCCGCAGTTATTGACAAGTCTGTAGCCGTTTTCGAGACCAAGCTGCGCCGCTATATCCTTGACTTTGAGCATAATATAGCCCAGAAGTTCTCTGTCATCTTCTGTCACATCATCAAGTGATGATATATGCTTTTTGGGTATAACCAGCACATGAACCGGGGCCTGCGGGTCAAGGTCGTGAAAAGCCAGAATCTTATCATCTTCGTAGGCAATGTTACCCGGTATTTCTTTGTCCGCTATTTTGCAGAAAATACAATCACTCATAACTATAATCCTCCTCTGTTATTTCACAGGAAACACCGTCATACAAAAGCCCTGTTATCCTGACATTGCACAGCTTATTGAGAAATCTCTCATCCGCTGTGGCATATGCCCTGATGTAATTGTCGGTGTAGCCTGTAATTTTATCTTTATCTGTTTCTTCAAACAGCACCTGTCTGATATCTCCTGTACAATCTGTCATAAACTCTTCGGAAACCCTGCCTGCCTCCTCAATCAGTGCCGCGCTTCTGCTTTTTTTAACCTGAGGCTCAATCTGATCTGCCATAAGAGCCGCTGCGGTACCCTTGCGCTTTGAATACTGAAATGTATGCACTTTGAGGAACCGGGCCTCTCTGACCATACCGATGCTGTCTGCAAAATCGTTATCAGTTTCTCCCGGAAATCCCACTATGATATCTGTAGTGATTCCGTAGTGCGGATCGCACTCTCTCAGCACCCTGACTATATCAAGGTATTCCTCTCTTGTGTAGTTTCTGTTCATTGCGGAAATTATGCCGCTGCTTCCGCTCTGGACTGACAGATGCAGATGATGACACAGCCTGCCGTATCCGAGAAGCTTGCTGACATAGCTGCTGTTTACTGCCGTAGGCTCAAGCGAACTGAGCCTGATGCGGAATTCTCCCGGCATCCTGTCAAGCAGATATATTATGATTTCAATGCCGTGCATATTCCCGATATCAGGGTCATCGACATCGCAGACAAAGCCTTCTTCCGTGCCGTAAAGCGCCGCGTTGATACCTGTAAGTATCAGCTCCTTGAAGCCTGCAGCAACAAGGCTCTCTGCCTCTTTTACTATTTCCGAAGGTTTCCTCGATCTGACTTTGCCTCTTGCAAACGGTATAATGCAGTAGGAGCAGAATCTGTCGCAGCCCTCCTGTATTTTGATATATGCTCTCGTTCTTGATTCCATCGAGGTTATAACGCCTGTTTCCTCATATGTATCAAGCTCCTCATAAGGCCTGACATTTATGATTCTGCCGCCGTTTTGCATATATTCCTCAACAAGAGACACCATGCCGGATTTCTCGTTGGTGCCTGCAATTATGTCAACTCCATCTATCGCCGCAACTTCATCTGGCGAAACCTGCACATAGCAGCCTGTCACCGCAATAACGGCATCCGGGTTTACTGCTCTGGCACGCCTTATGAACTGTCTGGATTTGCGGTCGGCAAGGTTTGTTACCGTACAGGTGTTGATTACATATGCATCAGCAAACTCTGTATCGGATACCACCGTATGCCCCGCTTTTTGGAAATGTTCTTTAAGACCCTCTGTTTCATACTGATTGACCTTGCAGCCAAGTGT
This sequence comes from Christensenellaceae bacterium Phil1, assembly GCA_963648745.1. GTDB lineage: Bacteria > Bacillota > Clostridia > Peptostreptococcales > Anaerovoracaceae > UMGS973. Next base: position 11,075 of record CAVJEY010000038.1, on the reverse strand, counting down.
GTGAAATGCTATTTTCATTAAATTCTACCTCGTTCAAGTTATATATTCTCAAAGTCCGTGCAGTGAGAGCAGGCTGCTCCTGCGCCTATATCAGAGCACTTACACCGTAGGTGAGGCAAAACACTATAATTCCGGCAACCAGCACTCCTCCCGCAATGGCAGGAAAGCATCTGCGAAGCCTCATATCCAAAAACGCCGCAACCAGAGCTCCTGTCCATGCTCCTGTCCCCGGAAGCGGTATTGCCACCAGTACAAACAGGCCTATATTTTCATATTTGTGCACCTTGTCCGCATTTTTGGCCGCTTTCGCTTCCATTTTCGTAACAAGTCTGTCTAAAAACTCACTTTTGGTTCTGAGCCATACAAATATTTTTCTGATGAATATAACAATGAAAGGCACCGGAACAAGGTTGCCCAGAAAAGCCGCAAGCAATGCCAGCTTCGGATCAAGTCCCGCCGCAGTACCTATCGGAATAGCGCCCCGAAGTTCCAAAACAGGAAGCATGGCTATACAGAATGTCATAATAAAATTTGCCGATGTGCTCAAATATTTACCTCCGTTAATATGAATACGCTAATTGTATCAGAAACCCGCCTGCCCTGCAAGCCGGTTTATCTTCTTGTTACATGAAAATCACAGCAGTCATCACCGTCTGCAAGAGTCTTGGTTCTGTGAAGCCGCCCTCCTTCGTTGATGTAGTTTCTGTCGTCCATATTGCAAAGGCACGGGACAAACTCAAAGCAGTTTTCACGCCTGCCCAGCTTGCATATGCCGCACTCGGTATATGTATTGTAAAATTCGTCGACTCCCTTGGTGTATTCAAACTTCCAGTCAAGCTCATACTCTGAATTCCGGCTTGCTATGCTCTCCTGCAGTTTTTTGTCCTGCACCTTGTCATCGAACATCGTGCATTTTTTGTTTTTGTGCGCCTTAACCATGAAATCGGAATCAAACACCGCCGATGCCATCTCATCTACAATCTCCGGCGTTATTTTTTCGGGGCAGGCTTTGTATAGTGAAAAAACAAATGCTGCAATATACAGGTTGCGTTCTAACGGGCTTCCCCCTATATCAGGTGTCCTCAGGAGCATTGCTTTGAATTCTTTTTTGACTCTTTTTTTGTACTCCGCCATATTCATTTCAGGACATATTTCTGCAAGCGCATTAAGCGCAGGCTTAAAGCACATTGCTTCTATCCCTTTGGCAAGTATTCCATATTTGAGCATTTGAATCACCCCCGCTGCCCTCTGCCTTAAGGCAGATGTTATTCCACTACTTCGTATTCGGCATCAACGGTTGCATCAACCTGAGGTCTGCCTTTTAGCATCTCGTAAAAATTAACCTCTGTGGCATAGATGTATACTATAACCCACAGAATCGGAAGCTCCGTAACAAGAATAAGGAGATCAGCCCAGAGTCCTGTGGCATAAAAGCAGTCTGTAACCGCTCTTACAATTCCCGATGCCAGACCTGCAAGTATACCCCATCCTATAAACGAAAACAGCAGCCAGAACAGCTTGGTTTTGTTTCCCATCATCATCTCTTTGCTTTCACTGATGCACTGCATTATATTCTTTGACGGGTCGTCTGCAAGTATATAGAAGGCCTGACTGTATCTTAATGCCGCAACTATTCCCGGAATCACAAACAGCAGTGACCATAGCGCTGTAAAAAGAGTTATCATAAAAAACAGTCCCAGAGATTTCAGACCATATTCAAAGCCGTTGAATATATCTACGGGATTTACCTGTCTTCGTCCGGCTATGGAAATAAAAAACATCGCTATTCCGACTGAGAATATGCCGGTAATTACAAACACATATACCCCTGACATCGGAGATGTGTCAATAGGGATTTCCCCATCGCCGAAAACGGCCGGCAGATATATGGGATATCCCATGATTCTGTCAAGTACCAGCGGCGGTATATTAAGTATTGCCTCATATATCAGAATGCCCAGAACAGCCGGTTTCCACATTCCCTCAAGGGAGCTTCTGCCGCGGGCTCTGATGCTGCTGCTTGGCTCTGTTATTATTATTTTTTCGTTCATTGAAAATTTCCTCCCTTACAATTCAGTCACCTATATGAATCTGATAAGCGCAAGTCTGCCTGCCAGCGCCAAAACAAACAGAAGCAGGCTTATGGCTGCCGCTACTGCACCTATGATGGACAGCACAAATGCCGCCGTAACCGTGCCTGACGGATTGGATGCTCTTTCCCTGGAGCTTAATACCAGCCCTACAACAGAGCATACCAGCCCTATAACCGCAAACTTGCCGGTAAAGGCAGATATCACTCCTGCAATTCCAAGTATCAGCGCCGCTGTGACTGTGTTGCTGTTATCTGTCGTCACGTTCTGACTGTTCTCATTGTTTTCATTGTTTTCGCTTACTTCTTCAAATTCTGCATCAATTACAGTTTCTCTTTTGATGTTCTCTGTCATGTTTACCCCCTGTTATGTTTTTTTTAATTGTTCTGATTGTTTCTTTTACCATTTCTGTTTTTTGACTGCATATTGATTCTGCTTCGGCAGAAGTCCTGCCATACGCAAATATATATGCTTTGAGTTTTGGTTCTGTCCCCGACGGTCTGACATATACTGTGCTGCCGTCAGCAAAGCTGTACTTCAGAATATCAGCCTGTAAAAGATTATCTGCACTGTTCTGATAATCCGTAACCTCCGCATCAAATGCATCATCATCTGCGCGAAGCATTTGCATAACCGCGGCAATCCCCTCTTCTCCGCCGGCTTCATTTTCTTCATAATCAAAAGTACTGCTTTTGTAATAGCCGAATTTCCTGTAAATTTTTTCAAGGCCCTCAATCATATCTTTGTAGTAAACAGCCATTTCAACCGCTGTCATGGCAGCGCCTATGCCGTCTTTGTCTCTGCAGTATGAGCCGATCAGGCAACCGTTGCTCTCCTCAAAGCCAAAAACGAATTTTTTCTCATCCTCAAGAGCTGTAATCCCCTCACCTATGTATTTGAAGCCCGTAAGAGTGGTTTTTACCTGTATCTTATGTTTCTCTGCGATGTTATCAATGACAGGAGTGCTTACAAGACTTTTGAACACATAGCCTTTTTTGATATGACGGCGGTTTTTGCATATGTAGTTAAACATCAGTATGCCGATTTCATTGCCTGTAAGGATTCTGTAGCCCTCCCCGTCTCTGACGGCAATGCCTATCCGATCACCGTCCGGATCTGTTACAATTATGATATCGGCATCTGTTTGCTCTGCTTTTTGGATTGCCTGCTCATATACCGCTTCTTTTTCAGGGTTTGGATACGGGCAGGTAGGAAAATCCCCGTCATGCTCTATCTGGTTTTCGACTGTGTACAGATTTTTTACTCCTGCTTTTTCGAGCAGGGTTTTTACATATTTGAAGCCTGCCCCATAAAGCGGCGTATATACAACTCTGATACTGCTGCCGGATATGTCTTTGAGTTTTAAGGCAAGTATATTCTCTATAAATTCCTCTCCTATGCTCCTGTCAACATATGTACATATGCTCCATCTGAGCGCTTCCTCAAAGTCCATATACAATACATCGCCAAAGATATCAAGCTTACTGCACTCTGCAAGTATGTCCCCGCAGGCCTCATCCGTAATCTGATATCCTTCGCTGCTGTACACCTTGTAACCGTTGTATTCTCTGCTGTTGTGACTTGCGGTTATCATAAGACCAAGTGAGGCTCCAAGTCGCCTTACGGCAAACGACAGAAGTGATACCGGCGCCATTTCATCAAATATATACACAGGTATGCCGTTGGCTGCCATAACGCAGGCAGCCTCTTTTGCAAATTCCTCCGAATTTTTGCGGCAGTCATATGCAATGACAAATGACGGGTCACTGAAATTCTTTTTGATATATGCGGCAACACCCTGAGTCACCTTGCGTACCACATATCTGTTCATTCTGTTGGTGCCCGCACCCATAACGCCTCTGAGTCCCGATGTGCCGAAACTTAAATCTTTATGAAAAGCGTCATATATTCTGTCCGTATCCCAGCGCATAGCCAAAAGCTCTGCCCGGGTGTCCTCGTCAAGCTCCTTTTGTGATATCCAAAGATTGTATTCTCTGATTGAGTTCTCCATTTCACAGTTCCTCCGGTTATACTAATATTTTATCATATGCAGCCGTAAAAAAACAGCTATTTGTACGATTCCCGCTGCAGTTATTCATAAACGAATATTCTAAAGATTTCAAAGTGTTTTTTAATACTAAAATTACCTCAGGAGGTATTGAGATTGCCTCAAAAAAGCACTAAAATAGTTGATATAAAAGAGGTGAACTGGTTTTGAAGGAAAAAATGGATATGCTAAACGGCTCCATATGGAACAGGCTTCCGCGCTATGCGCTCCCTGTAGCGGCAACCGGTATTTTAGGACAGCTTTTTAACGCCTCCGACCTTGCTGTTGTAGGTAATTTCGCATCGGCGGACAGGACAGTAGCCGTTGCTGCGGTAGGAGCAAACAGTCCTGTTATCGGACTTATTCTCAATTTTTTTATAGGGATTGCACTGGGTGCAAATATTGTAATTGCACATTCCGTAGGCAGAGGCGACAATGAAACAATCCGCAAGGCAGTAAACACGTCCGTTGTAATGGCGTTTGCCGGAGGCGCTGCAATTGCCGTCATAGGAGAGCTTGGAGTAAAAGCTCTGCTTGGCTGCCTCAATATTCCCGATGATGTGTTTCCATATGCGCTTTTGTATATAAGGATATATCTGCTTGGAATGCCCGCAATCCTCCTGTATAATTTTGAGGCTGCCATTTTCAGAAGCATCGGAGATACTAAAGTGCCTCTCGGAGTTCTTGCGGTATCGGGTCTTCTCAATGTGGCTCTGAATCTGTTTTTTGTAATAGTGCTTGATATGACAGTAGACGGCGTTGCCGCTGCAACAGTCATTTCAAACATTGTATCTGCCGTAATACTGTTTGTACTGCTTGTCAGAACAGACAAAGCCGTACATATAGATATCAGGAGTATTCGCTTCGACAGGAAAAGTTTTGTGCAAATAATAAAAATAGGGCTTCCTGCGGGGATTCAAAGCGCAGTATTTGCGCTTGCCAATATTGTGATACAGGCAGCTGTCAACAGTCTCGGCACTGTTGTCATTGCCGCATCAAGCGCCGCATTCAACATCGAAATTTTCGCATACTATGTACTGAATTCATTCAGTCAGGCCTGCACTACATTTGTAGGTCAGAACTACGGAGCAGGCCAGATAAAACGCTGCAAAAAAATACTGCTTCTGTGTATTTTAGAAGATGCAATAGCATCTGCCGCCGTAATATCTCTTGTTCTGCTTTCAGGCAGGCTGCTGCTTTCGATATTTACAAATGACCCAGAGGTCATAGAAATCGGGTATACAAGGCTTCTCATAATACTGTCAGCCTACACATTTACTATGCTTTACGAGAATATGTCAGGCTATCTGCGGGGATTCGGGGATTCTCTCATACCCGCAGTGCTTACCGTCATAGGGGTATGCGCAGTCAGAATCATATGGATATATACGGTTTTTCAGGCTCACAAAACCTTTACTTCAATTATGATTGCCTATCCTGTAAGTCTGTTTATTACAGCGCTTCTGATTTTTGCGGCGCTGATAATATACAGGCCGTCAAAAAAATACGCCGATACAAAGTAGCTTCATCTGCACTGCAAAATGCGCCTGCCGCACATCACGGCAGACGCATACATATCTATTCTTTTTACCCCTTTGTTAATCTCTATTTGAACAGATCTTTGATTGCCTGAGCAAATCCGCTCTTTTTCTGATAGCAGTCCTCTTTTACCTCTTTTGCCATAGCTTCAATGGCTTTTTTCTGTTTGCCGTTGAGCTTTGTAGGTATTTCGAGGGTAACTTTTACATACAAATCGCCCTTGCGGCCTGTTTTTACCGACTGAACCCCCTTGCCTTTGAGTCTGAATACGGTATCGGGCTGCGTACCGGCAGGCACCTTGTATGAAACTCTGCCTTCCAGTGTAGGCACTGTAATCTCTGCGCCAAGAGCCGCCTGATCGAACGATATAGGCATATCAAGCCATAAATCATTGCCCTTGCGTACGAACATCTTGTGAGGCTTAACCCTGACAACTATATACAGATCGCCTGCAGGACCTCCGTTTATGCCCGGCTCGCCCTGACCTCTGATTGATACAACAGAATCGTTGTCAACACCTGCAGGAATATCCACAGATATAGTGACGCTTTTTCTTACCCTGCCTGTGCCTCCGCAGTCACTGCATGGTGATTCGTTAATCTGACCTGTGCCTCCGCATTTGTCGCACGGAGAAGCGCTCTGGAAAGTTCCGAAAGGTGTTTTTTGTGAGGTCTTAATCTGACCTGTACCTCCGCACTTGTCGCAGGTTTTTTTGGTTGTACCCGGAGCTGCGCCCGTACCTTTGCAGGTTTCACATTCAACATATTTGTTGAGGTGAATCTGTTTTTTGGTGCCGAAAGCCGCCTCCTCAAATGTAATCGTAACAGACTGCTGCAGGTCGCTTCCCTTGCGCGGTCCGTTTTTTCTTGTTCTGGAATATCCTCCGCCGCCGCCGAACATATTGCCGAAAATATCAAATATATCATCAAAGCCGCCTGCTCCGCCAAAACCGCCGAAGCCGCCTGCTCCGCCAAAGCCCGCATTAGGATCAACACCTGCATGACCGAATCTGTCATACTTGTTTTTCTTGTCCGGATCTGACAGTACAGCATATGCTTCGTTTACTTCTTTGAATTTTTCCTCGGCTTCTTTGTTGCCGGGATTTCTGTCCGGATGGTATTTCATAGCCATTTTTCTGAAAGCTTTTTTTATCTCGTCATCAGAGGCTCCCTTTTGTAATCCCAATACCTCATAATAATCACGTTTTTCCGCCATAAGCCTTACCTTCTTTTTTACGGGATATGCCCGTCAGAATTCTAACGGGCATTCCTTAATATCTCATATTTACTGCTGATTATTTGTCGTCATCCACAACTTCATAGTCTGCATCAACAACATTGTCTCCGCCAGGTGCTGCGCCTGCATCTGCTGCTCCCATATCAGGACCTGCTCCGCCGGCTGCCTGCTGCTGTGCCTGAGCCTGCTGGTACATCTTGGCTGAAATTGTGTGGAACTGCTGAGTAAGAGCCTCAGTCTTAGCCTTGATATCATCAATGTTGCCTGCATTAAGTGCTGACTGCAATGCATCTTTGGCTGCTGTGATATCGTTCTTTTCCTGTTCCGAAAGTGAGCCTTCAAGCTCTTTCATATTCTTTTCGGTTTCGTAGATAAGAGTCTCAGCCTGATTCTTTACTTCAACCTCTTCTTTTCTCTTTTTGTCTTCTTCGGCATACTGCTCTGCTTCTTTTACCTTGGCTTTGATTTCATCATCTGAAAGCTTGGTTGATGAAGTGATTGTAATCTGCTGTGATTTGCCTGTTCCCATATCCTTGGCGCTTACGTTTACGATACCGTTGGCATCGATATCGAATGTAACCTCAATCTGAGGAACTCCGCGAGGTGCAGGCGGAATACCTGTAAGCTGGAACCTGCCGAGCGTAATGTTGCCTGCCGCCATTTCTCTTTCACCCTGCATTACATGAATGTCTACTGCCGTCTGGTTGTCTGCTGCAGTTGAGAATATCTGGCTCTTCTTGGTAGGAATTGTTGTGTTTCTTTCGATAAGCTTTGTTGCAACTCCGCCCAGTGTTTCGATTGAAAGTGACAGAGGTGTTACATCAAGAAGAAGCACATCGTTTACTTCGCCTGTCAGTACGCCGGCCTGAATTGCTGCACCTACTGCAACACATTCGTCAGGGTTGATACCCTTGAACGGCTCTTTGCCTGTAACCTTCTTAACAACTTCCTGAACTGCAGGAATTCTTGTTGAACCGCCGACTAAGATAACCTTTGCGATGTCTGCGTTTGTAACGCCGGCATCTGCCATTGCTTTTTTCATCGGCTCTACTGTTCTTTCGACAAGTCCTGCTGTAAGCTGTTCAAATTTAGCTCTTGTAATATCCATGTTCATATGCAGCGGACCGTTTTCGTTCACTGTAATGAACGGAAGATTTACATTTGTTGTCTGTGCTGATGACAGCTCTTTCTTGGCTTTTTCGGCAGCTTCCTTTAATCTCTGGAGCGCCATTTTGTCTGCTCTTAAATCAACGCCGTTTTCTTTGGCAAATGAATCTGCCATGAATGTAAGAAGCGCTTCATCAAAGTCATCTCCGCCAAGTCTTGTATCACCGTTGGTTGCAAGGACTTCAAATACTCCGTCACCCAGTTCAAGTATTGATACATCGAATGTACCGCCGCCTAAGTCGTATACCAGAATCTTGTGTGATGCTTCGTCCTTGTCAAGACCGTATGCAAGTGATGCTGCCGTAGGCTCGTTGATGATTCTTTTTACGTCAAGACCTGCGATCTTGCCTGCGTCCTTTGTTGCCTGCTTCTGTGCATCTGAGAAGTATGCCGGGACAGTGATAACAGCTTCTGTAACCTTCTCTCCGAGGTAGCTTTCGGCGTCTGCTTTCAGTTTGCCTAAAATCATTGCCGAAATATCCTGTGGTGTGTAGTCCTTGTTATCTATAGTCACCTTGTAGCTTTCACCCATATGTCTTTTGATTGATGAAATAGTTCTGTCAGGGTTTGTTATTGCCTGTCTTTTGGCAGTTTCTCCGACAAGTCTTTCACCGTTTTTTGCAAAACCCACTACTGATGGAGTGGTTCTTGAACCTTCTGCATTAGCAATAACTGTAGGCTCGCCGCCTTCTAATACCGCTACGCAGGAATTAGTTGTACCTAAGTCTATACCTATTACCTTACTCATTTCTTTTCTCCTTTTCTATTTATAATTTACATTTTTAACAAAGTTATTAATTTGCAACCTTGACCATAGTTGCTCTGATTACCCTGCCGTTAAGTGTGTAGCCCTTCTGAAGAACGGCGCTTACCTTGCCGCTTTCGTATTCGTCTGTATCCTCCATCATAACAGCATTGTGGAAATTAGGGTCAAAGTCAAGTCCCAGAGCTTCGATTTCCTCAACATTGGAGTTCTTAAGAACGTCTTTGAGCTGTCTGAAAATCATTTCCATGCCTTCGGCAAAGCCTTTCTCTGCTTTATCGGCACAATCTAAAGCTCTCTCGAAATTATCTATTACATCAAGCAGCTGCACGACAATTTTCTCATTGGCGTATGCATAAACATCTGCTTTTTCTTTTTCGCTTCTTCTTTTGTAGTTCTGAAAATCAGCCATCAGTCTGAGATATCTGGTTTCCAGAGCTTCATCTTTTTCTTCTTCCTGCGGAGTTTCTTCTCCAGTCTCATCTGCAGGCTCTCCTGTTTCTTCAGGAGCTTCTTCTTCAATAAGATCTTCTCTTAAATCTTTTTCGTCACTCATCAGTATCCTCTCCCTCTGTTATTTTGAATGTGTTGCTTATATTGTCCGTCAGATACTCAATGACTGACGTTACCTCGCTGTATCTCATACGGGTAGGCCCTATGACTCCTATCTTGCCTGCCAGCTTGCCGTCCACATGATAGGTGGCTGTTATCAGGCTGCAGTCGGGCATTATCTCCTCGTCATTTTCGTCGCCTATTGTTATTATCACACCGTTGTCCCTGCTCATAAGGGTTTTGGTGAAGTCTTCTTTTTTGTTGAGCATCTCAAGGAATGTCTTGGCCTTGTCTATGTCATTATATTCAGGAATTGAGAATATATTTGTAAGACCGTCCATATAAAGATTCACATTGAGCATATCCTCAAGCGTCTTCATAAAATCAGGCATTATGTTTGCTGCCAGCGAGCTCATGGCATCAAAGTCACTGTTGAAACTTGATATAATATCGGATGTGAGAGCCTCACTGATAGTCTTGCCTCTGAAATTGTAGGTCATTGTTTTGGCCAGAAGCTGCAGTCCCTCTTCGGTATACGGCGCCTTGATGTTGAGTGCCGTATTGGAAACCTTGCCGCTCTCCGAAACTATCATCAATACCACTGTTCTGTCATCTACCGGAAGCAGATTTATATATTTGAGTACATCCTCGTCCTGCTTGGGTGTCAGTACAAACGATGTCAGGTTTGTTATCTCAGACAGTATACGCGCCGCGCGTTTGATTGTCTTGTCAAATTCGTACATATTCTGTCTCAGCTGTCCCGCTATGACGTTCTTGGTGCTCTCAGCAAGCTCCTTCTTGTTCATCAGCTCGTTCACATACAGTCTGTATGCCTTCTCTGACGGCACACGTCCCGATGAAGTATGAGGGTGAGTAAGATATCCCATCTCCTCAAGGTCAGACATCTCGTTTCTGATTGTCGCCGGGCTTACTCCAAGATCATGGTTCTTGGAAAGGCTTCTTGAACCTACCGGCTCCGCAGTATTTACAAAGTCTGCAATGATTGCCTGCAGTATTTTCAATTGTCTTTCACTGAGTTCCATCGTTTTCCTCCTGTTAGCACTCACTAGGTATGAGTGCTAATTACAAGTATAATGTACCACCCGCGGCCGCCTGTGTCAATAGATTTTGCAATATTTTTTGTAAAATTTTTATGGCTGTTCAGACAGATGGCGGCAGCAGGAACAAAATCACCTCTGCCGCCCCAACAATGCGTTTTTATGGTAATAAATTCACTCTTACAACGGTTAAATAAAAAGCAAGGATTGCTCCCTGCTTCTATATGCTATATGATTTTTCGTTTATTCATGCGTAGCAAACACAGTTTTCCCTGCCGACAGTTCGATTATAGTAAGAATCTCATTATCCATGCGAGCATCACCACTCTTTACAGTCATATCCGCACAACAAAACCAATTAATATATTGTTCCTGTTACCAGCTCATATGCTTTAGCTACAGTGCCTCTATCTCCTCTGCAGAAAGTCCTGAGGTTTCGGCTATAATATCAATAGCAACACCCTTATCTTTAAGAGCCTTAGCCATCTCAATCTTCTCTGCAGCTCTGCCGGAAGCTTCGCCCTCGGTTCTACCCTGTTCAAGGCCCTCGTTCCTGCCCTGTTCAAGGCCTTCCTCTCTGGCATAGTAAAGCTCACTGGCACGGGTATGCTCTGCCAGCTCTC
>CAVJEY010000037.1:0-14337 GCA_963648745.1 Christensenellaceae bacterium Phil1 | reverse complement strand
CCGCCGCTGACCGCATCAAGCTCGGCGTCGGACAGTTTGCCCTCCGGTGGCTGCAATTTGGCGAAGTATTCCTTCGCCTGTTCCTCGGTCAGCGAAAGATTATTTTCTTTTGCAAGCATGAGCAGTTCTTCCGCACTCGATGCCTGCTGTGCCTTCATCATAAGTTCATTATCCATGATTTTACCCTCCTATCTATACTGTAGCTTGCAATAGTTCCCTATAAGCTGATGTCCGGCGCTATGAATGCAACACAGACAAACATCTCCGAGTCCTTCGGTGATGTAACACCCTGCCGCATGGTTTCCACGTCCACGCCCACAAGCACGACAAGTAAACCTGCCGCAGCTGTCTGTGCGATCATTCACGAGCTTATAATAGTGACCGTCGATGGAAACACTTGCATAACCGCTGCATCCGCCGCCGCTGACCGCATCAAGCTCGGCGTCGGACAGTTTGCCCTCCGGTGGCTGCAATTTGGCGAAGTATTCCTTCGCCTGTTCCTCGGTCAGCGCAATGTTTTCTTTCTTTGCCAATGCAAGTAACTCTTCAGCAGACTGCACATCCTTTGCTTTTTTTATCAATTCGTCGTTCATGGTAATCCTCCCTAATACTTTGTGTTCTCATTCCAGCAGTAGCCGTCTAAGCTGTCACCGAAATCCCCGTAATAACATCCGTAACAGGTGTTATAAAAGAGCCTTCCCAATCCCGATGAATCGGGGTTCAGGGCATTTATGGCGATACGACAGGTGGCCGTGTGACTGTCTCGCCCGCCCTTGCAGCGATCACATTGATAATAGATACAGGCAGGATCGGTAGAATGAATCTTTTTGTAATTCGTTTCTTTCTCTCCGCCTCCGCAGCCTCCGCCGGAAACACTCAAAAGCTCATTGTCACTCAGTTCTCCGGTTTGAGGATGAAACAGATCAAATAATTCCGCCGCTTTTTCTTCGGTCATTGCCACGCTTTCAGCCCTGGCAATGGCCAAAAGCTCCTGTGCGCTTCCGGCACTCCTGGCCTTTTGAATTAAATCTTTGTTCATACCGTTGCTCCTTTCTGCAGGTATATACGGCGCAGCTGCCGTTTTGTTAGAAACTTTTTGTATTTTCTATAGAAGTTTTTTGATATTTGCGAAAACTTTATTTCTTACTGTGGAGTTTATCAGTTTTTTTCGCAATATGCAACAGAATATTCGCACATAGGACAGGCAGTATGGAAATTACTTTTACAATTAAGGAAAACCACAAAAAATTGATGAAAACTCGGTTTTTGCTGGACTTGGCGCTGTATGCGTGGTATAATATTTTACTGCACAAAAGATGTTTTTAAGGAGCTGGCAATGAAAAAAGGCAAGGTTTTTGTTATTTCCGGACCCTCAGGAGTAGGCAAAGGAACTATATGCAAGGAACTTCTCGAAAAACTGGATATCGATTTGTCTGTTTCCATGACTACCAGAGAGCCCAGAAACGGCGAGGTACATGGCGAGAGCTATTTTTTCGTAACTCACGAGGAGTTTGAAAATCAGATAGCTGCAGGCGGCCTTATGGAATATGCCATGATTTACAGGAACTATTACGGAACTCCAAAAGCCAAAGTAATAGAAAAACTGGAGCAGGGCAGAGATGTGCTTCTTGAGATAGAGATGCAGGGCGCGGCGCAGGCAAAAGCCGCATATCCCGAAGCAGTACTGATATTTGTGCTTCCGCCGTCGCTTACAGAGCTGAGAAAACGCCTGACGGAGCGCGGCACCGAAACGCCTGAGAACATAGAGCTGAGACTCAGCACAACACTCAAAGAAATCGAGTGCATCAAAGGCTACGACTATTATATAGTCAATGACGATCTGAACAGAGCTGTAGATGCGGCGACCTGCATTATCAGAGCAGAGCACGCCAAAGTATCGGGCAGCGCAGAATATATAGTGAATAAATATAAGGAGGAACTTGTATTATGATGTTATACCCTTCAGTTAATGAAATAAGAAAAAAGGCGGATTCAAGATACACGCTTGTTATCCTTGCAGCCAAGAGAGCAAGAGATATTACAAGAGGACTGCCAAAGCTTACGGAGGCAGATGTTGAGAAGCCTGTTTCAATCGCGGCAAACGAGATAGCGGAAGACCTGATTACCTACAGGAGAGAAGCGGAAGACCAGAGTGAAATTTAAGATTTTCCACTTTTTAATTCTTTTTCTTGCACTTTGCGAATACTTATGGTAACATAGAGGTGCAATAATTTTAGACCGATTAGTTTAAAGAGCAGATAACGTCTGCTCTTTAAGTTTTATATGGAGGCAAAATGGCAAAGATTAATATCAGAGCTCTTGTATCCGAAATGTCGGCAGACTTTCTGGCAGAGCACAATCTGGAGCTGTACAATGTAGAGTTCCAAAAAGAAGGCAAAGACTGGTTTCTCAGAGTATATATAGATAAATCCGAGGGAACAGAGGGCTATATCAGTACAGACGACTGCGAGCTGGTCAGCAGGTTTTTAAGTGAGAAGCTTGACGAGGCAGACCCTATAGAGCAGAACTATTATCTGGAGGTTTCCTCTCCGGGAATGGACAGAGCCCTGATTACAGAGGAGCATTACAGAAGATATGCGGGGCAGCTTGTCGATGTGAAGCTTTACAGCGGTATAGGCGGCAAAAAAACCTATCAGGGCATACTCAAAGGACTGAATGAAAACATTCTTACTATAGAAGAAAACGGTAAAACAGTGGAGCTGCCGTTTGACAAGGTGGCCAAAACCAATCTGGCGGTAATTTTCTAAGGAGGCAAAAAGAAAGAAAATGAACAAAGAATTTATTGATGCTATTTATGATCTTGAAAAAGAAAAAGGTATTTCAAAGGATATACTTATCGAAGCGATAGAACTGGCGCTGGTTTCAGCATACAAAAAAAACTACGGCACATCACAGAACGTCAGAGTCAATATCGACAAGGAAAGCGGAGATATCGATGTGTTTATGAGAATGGACGTTGTAGAGGAAATCGAAGATGAGCTTACACAGATTTCGCTTGAGGAGGCTCAGGAGATAGATCCTAGATATGAGGTGGGCGATGTTGTTGAATATCAGGTTACACCTAAGGACTTCGGCAGAATCGCGGCGCAGACGGCCAAGCAGGTTGTGGTGCAGAGAATCAGGGAGGCCGAGCGCGGCATGGTGTTTGACAGCTACATCGAAAGACAGGGCGAAATGGTAACAGGCGTTGTCCAGAGAATTTCAAACGGTACGATATTTGTTGACATGGGCAAAACAGAGGCTCTGCTTCCTGTGACAGAGCAGGTTCCGGGCGAAAAATACAAAGTCAACGACAGAATCAAAGTATATATAATGGATGTCAAAAAAACAGCAAAGGGTCCGCAGGTATTCCTGTCAAGATCCCACCCTGCCATAGTCAAAAGACTGTTTGAGCTTGAAGTTCCCGAAATACAGGACGGAACAGTTGAAATCAAAAGCATAGCAAGAGAAGCAGGCTCAAGAACCAAGATGGCGGTTTACACAGAGGACGAAAACGTGGATCCTGTAGGAGCATGCGTAGGCAACAGAGGCGTCAGAGTTCAGGCGGTGGTAGACGAGCTGTTCGGAGAAAAAATAGACATAATCACATGGAGCGATGATCCTAAGGTGCTTATCAAAAACGTATTAAGCCCCGCAAAGGTTGAAGAGGTAATAATCGACGAAGAAGAAAAATCCGCACTTGCAGTGGTTCCGGACTATCAGCTTTCACTTGCAATCGGCAAGGAAGGTCAGAATGTAAGGCTTGCAGCGAGACTGTGCGGCTGGAAAATAGATATCAAGAGTCATTCTCAGTATTTCGGTGACAGTCAGATTGAGGAATACGCAGAAGATGACAGTGAAGATGAAGAATAAAATTTGAACAGGAGTGAGTTTCGGTTGAAAGAAAAAAAGATTCCCATGAGGAAATGTGTAGGCTGTATGGAATCAAAGCCTAAGAGTGAACTGATAAGGATTGCCGGCTTTGAAGGACAGGTTTGTGTTGACGATGCAGGCAGAGCCAAAGGCAGAGGCGTATATATCTGTCCCGATGAGGACTGCCTCAGGGCGGCAATCAAAAAAAAGGCAATAAAACGAGGGCTTCAGATGGAAATAACATCTGAGCAGGAGGAAGCTCTTGTAGAGGAACTGACAGCAAGGCTTAGGGAGAATGCGTAAAAAAACAGACAGCTATCTGGGCTTTGCAGCAAAATCAAGGAATCTTGTCACCGGCTATAATACCTGCATTATGGCCATGCAAAAACGAAAACTGAAACTCTTAATACTGGCCTGCGACCTTTCCGAAAACTCAACAGAAAAACTCGTCAGGGAAGCAGAGAAAACCGGTACTTCATACAAAATCTACGGCAGCGTTGAGAGCCTTTCCCAAATCACGGGGAATGACAACAAAGGCGTGTTCGGTATCACCGACAGAAACTTTGCCGATATAATAGGTCAGGAGATTGACAGAGAACAGTCACTGAATCAGGAGGTGTTCTAATGACAATAAAAATTTACGAATTAGCAAAAGAGCTCAATGTGGCAAGCAAAGAGCTTGTGGACAGGATAAATGCCATGGGAATAGAAGCCAAATCCCATATGAGTTCCATAGATGACAAAGTCGCTGCAGAACTCAGAAACACTCTGGGAGGAAAGCACGTTGCAGATTCTGAAACGAAGGTTGTAAAAGCTGTTCCCAAAAAGAAAGAAAAAGAAAGCGACAACGAACCGAGAGTCACGGTAAAAGCGGCAAACATCAAACCGCCTATGCCTGCCAAAAAACCGGCGCCTGCCAAAAAACCGGCGGCTCACACCGAGGAGCGCCCTGTGGCAAAACCGCCTGTAGGCAGACCTCTTCCAAAGAATGCCGTGCCTCAGAGGAAAAAACCTATAATTGGCACCCCTGTGGTAAACAAGGAGCTTGACGAAAGAGAGAAAAAATCCGCAGAGGCACCTGCAATCAGAATAGAGGCAGAGGTAACTGTTAAAGAAGAGCCTAAAAAAGAAGAAATAAAGGTTCAGGCAGCAGAGCCTGTCAAAGCCGGAGAACCCGAAAAGGCTCCCGAAATCAAAAAAGAAGCCCCTAAAAAAGAAGAAACCAAAAAAGAAACAAAGCCTTCCGGCAGAGAAGACAGACCTGCCAGAAAAAGAGATGACAGAGGCTCTCAGAGAAAAGATGACCGTCCGGGCAGAAAAGACGACAGATTCAAGAAAAACGATGACAGGAAAAAACCTGACAGAGACAGAAAACCTGCTCCGAGAAGAGATGCGGCGCCTGCACCTGACATGGGAGTTCAAAAGCCCAATCAGAAAAAAATGGACGACAAAAACCGCAAAAACAAAGAGCAGCGCGACAAATTCTCCAAACTTGAGCATGGCAAGAAAAAAGGCGGCATAGGCAGAAACTTTGCCGAGAGATCTCTTGAGAAAAAAGAAAGAAAAAAACACAGCAAACCAAAGAAGGAAGAACCGGTGGAAGAAACAATAGTAATACCTGAAGGCTCAACAGCCGTAACCGTACCTATTACGGTTGCAGGCTTCTGCGAGCAGCTTGAAATATCGACGGCAACAGTAATTATGGCACTTATGAAGCTGGGAATTATGGCCAACATCAATCAGAATCTTGATGAGATGACAGTGGAGATACTGGCGGCAGAGCTGGGAATTGACGTTACTGTTACAAATGTAGAGGAAGAACTTGTTGAAGAGGGCATTGAGGACTTCGAGGACAGAGAAGAGGACCTGAAACCAAGACCTCCGATTATTACGGTAATGGGTCATGTTGACCACGGTAAGACATCACTTCTGGACGCAATCAGATCCACCAACGTTACAGCATCGGAATCCGGCGGAATCACGCAGCATATAGGTGCATCGGAGGTTGAAATCAACGGACAGAAGATAGTGTTCCTCGATACTCCGGGTCATGAAGCCTTCACGGCAATGAGAGCAAGAGGCGCGCACGTTACAGATATAGCCGTACTGGTAGTAGCGGCAGATGACGGCGTAATGCCTCAGACCATAGAATCCATAAGCCATGCCAAAGCGGCGGGAGTTCCGATTATAGTCGCTATAAACAAGATGGATAAACCTGCGGCAAACCCTGACAGAGTAAAACAGGAGCTTACAGAGCACGGCATACTGGTTGAAGACTGGGGCGGAGATGTAATATCCGTTCCTGTATCGGCAAAGACAGGCGAGGGAATAACAAACCTGCTTGAGATGATACTGCTTCAGGCAGAAATGCTTGAACTCAGGGCAAATCCTGCAAGACTTGCACAGGGTACCGTGGTTGAGGCAAGGCTTGACAAGGCCAAAGGCCCTGTTGCGACGCTTCTTGTATTAAACGGCACACTCAAATCAGGTCAGAGTGTTGTAGCCGGAACAAGCTGCGGCAGAATCAGACTTATGACAAACTACAAGGGCAAGAAGATTGCCAAGGCAGGCCCTGCAACAGCGGTGGAAATCCTCGGACTTACAGAGGTGCCGCAGGCAGGCGATGAATTCAATGCCGTTAAAGAGGACAGAATCGCAAGAGAAATCGCAGAGAACAGAAAACTCAAATTAAGAGAAGAGGTTCTTGCAAAGAACTCGGCAAGCACACTGGAACAGCTTTTCAGCCAGATACAGGAGGGCGAGGTAAAAGACCTGAACCTTATAGTCAAGGCAGACGTGCAGGGCTCGGTTGGAGCTATAGTTGCATCGCTTGAAAAGCTCAAAAATGAAAACGTAAGAGTAAAAATAATTCACACAGGTGTCGGCACCGTAAACGAATCTGACGTTATGCTTGCCGGAACTTCCGGAGCTGTAATCATAGGCTTTAACGTAAGACCGTCATCTGCAGTTCAGAACATGGCGGACAGAGATAATATTCAGATAAGAACCTACAGAGTAATCTATGATATCATCAATGATGTTGAGGACGCCATGAAGGGTATGCTTGATCCTGAATTCAGGGAAGTTGTCCTTGGCAAGATAGAAGTAAGAGAAACCTTCAAGGTTCCGGGCGTAGGCATTATCGCCGGAGCATATGTATCAGAGGGCAAGGCTGTCCGCAATGCAGAGGTTCGTCTTGTTCGTGACGGCATAGTTATACACGAGGGCAAAATATCATCACTCAAAAGATTCAAGGACGATGCAAAAGAAGTGCAGCACGGCTTTGAATGCGGTATTGGAATTGAAGATTACAACGACATCAAAATCGGAGACATTATTGAATGCTTCGTTATGGAGGAAATCGAAAGATAAATGGGAAAAGGATACAGACAGGGCCGTTTAGGCGAGGAGATAAGAAGAATAATAAGCCAGATGCTTTTGTCTGGGATCAAAGATCCGAGACTTTCGGGAATGATAAGCATATCTGCTGTTGATGTAACAAGCGACGGCAGCTATGCCACCTGTTATGTAAGCATACTGGGAAGCGGCGAAAACGGAAACCCTACCGATGAAGAAAAAGAGCAGGTGCTGGCGGGCTTTCGCAGCGTCAAGGGTCTCATCAAACGCGAAATAGGCCATCAGATAAAGCTTAGACACATACCGGAGCTTATATTCAAAATAGATAAGTCCATGGAATACGGCAGACATATCGATGAGATAATAAGCAGGCTTGACATAAAGCATGATGAGGAAGAACAATGAATACGATAAAACAAATCGCTCAAAAACTTGAACAGGCAGGCAGCGTGCTGCTGTTTCCTCATGTTCATATGGACGGTGATGCTCTGGGTTCTGCCGCAGCACTGACAGGTGTGCTGAGAAAACAGGGCAAAACCTGCTATATTCTGATTGAGGACGAAATAGCGGGCAACCTCAGATTTCTTGACAGAGACTACTGTACAGACAATCAGGACATAATAGAAAATCCAGATTTGTGTGTATATATTGACTGCGGAGATGAAAGCAGAATACCCAAAAGATACGGCAAATTCATTTCCGGCAGGGAGACAATGTGCATAGACCATCACAGAACAAACAGCTCTGATACGGATTATGCGTATGTTGACCCTGACGCAGCTGCCACAGGCGAGATAATCTACGACATTATAACCGCTATGGGCGCTGAGATAGATGCCCAGACAGGAGAGGCTCTGTATGCTGCAATCGCTACGGATACAGGGAATTTCCAGTATTCAAACTGCACCAAAAAAACACATGAAACAGCCGCAGCGCTGTATGACAGCGGAATGAATCACAGCGAGGTCTGCATACAGATATATGAAAATGTATCCGTGGGCAGAATAAGACTTGACAATATGATAATGAACACCCTTGACATCTTTGCAGACGGCAGGGCGGCAATGGCATTTGTAACGCAGCAGATGCTTGAGCAGACAGGCACAGGCATGGACGAAACCGAAGGAATCGTATCGACGCTCAGAAGCATCAAAGGTGTTGAAATCTCAGTATTTCTGAAAGAATACGGGCCGGAGGAGATCAAAGTCAGCATGAGAGCCAAGTCCTATGCAGATGTTGCGGAGATAGCTGTTGAATTTGCAGGCGGGGGACATACTAAGGCGGCAGGCTTCACAGGCAAAGGCTCCCTTGAGGATATAAAGGCAGTTGCCAGAGCCAGAATTGAGGAGCAGTTAAACAGATATTGACTTTGAAATTGCGATTTGATATACTAAATAGATACAGGCAATAACGAACAGAAAAATCCTGTATATAAGATGACAAAACAAACAGAATGGAGATGCAGATATGAAAAAGATAAGAACAATAGAAACTCGTAACTTATGCGAAAGCGCTAAGAACGGCGGCTGTGGCGAATGCCAGACTTCATGCCAGTCAGCATGCAAGACAAGCTGTGGCGTTGCCAATCAGAAATGCGAAAAAGCAGATAAATAAGGCTTCGAAAACACAGGCTGCCTTCTTTACAGAGGGCAGCCTGTATTAATTAAATCGGTTGAGGAGAAATTTCTTATGGTTCACCAGTACAAAATGAACGGCTATAATATTGTTTTGGACTCCTGCTCGGGAGCCATTCATGTGGTAGACGAGCCAGTTTACGATATTATTGCAATGTTTCAGGACAATGATGAAGACACAATCTCGCAGACTATATGCGATAAATACAAAGACAGAGGAGATGTGACAGATGACGATGTGCGTGAGTGCATTGAGGATATAAAAGGCCTGATTAAGGAAGGCAAACTTTTCAGCCCCGATACATTTGCGGATATGGCAGGCACATTTAAGGAGCATTCGGGCAATGTAATCAAGGCGCTGTGTCTGCACGTTGCACACACCTGCAACCTCAACTGTGACTACTGCTTTGCAAGTCAGGGCAAATTCCATGGAGAGCGTGCTCTTATGAGCTTTGAAGTGGGCAAGAGAGCGCTTGATTTCCTTATTGAAAACTCCGGAACAAGGACAAATCTTGAAGTTGACTTTTTCGGCGGAGAGCCTCTTATGAACTGGGATGTTGTCAGGCAGCTTGTTGAATATGCCAGAAGCATCGAAAAGCAGCATGGCAAGAATTTCAGATTTACCCTTACAACCAACGGTATGCTTATAGATGATGATGTCATAGACTTTGCAAACAGAGAGATGAGCAATGTTGTCCTTTCTCTTGACGGCAGGAAGGAAATCAACGATCTCAAACGTGTGGACTATGCGGGCAACGGCAGCTACGATATAATTGTTCCAAAATTTAAGAAGCTGGTTGAATCAAGAGGCGGCAAAAATTACTATATGAGAGGCACATTCACTCATGCAAACCCTGACTTTACAGAAGACGTGTTCCATATGGCGGATCTGGGATTTACGGAGCTTAGCATGGAGCCTGTGGTATGCGCGCCGTCAGACCCTGCGGCACTTACCGCAGAGGATATAGAAACGGTCAAGGAACAGTATGAAATACTTGCAAAGGATATGATAAGACGCAGCAGAGAGGGAAATCCGATAACCTTTTATCACTATATGCTGGATCTTACAGGCGGCCCCTGCATCTACAAGCGCATTTCGGGCTGCGGCTCCGGTACGGAATATATGGCGGTTACTCCGTGGGGCGATCTGTACCCCTGCCATCAGTTTGTCGGCGATGAGGAGTTCAAGCTGGGTGATATATGGCATGGAGTTACAGACAATAGTATCAGGGAGGAGTTCCGCTCCTGCAATGTATATGCAAGGCCTGAATGTGATGACTGCTGGGCCAAGCTTTACTGCTCCGGAGGCTGCGCGGCCAATGCATATCACGCATCAGGCAGCATCAGGGGAATATATGAAGCGGGCTGTGAACTGTTTCGCAAGCGCATAGAATGTGCAATTATGATGAAGGTTGCAGAGGAAGATTTATAAGCAGGGGTGATACTGCACGCAGTATATTTACAAGGTGGGATAAGATTATGAGCAAAAGAAGAATTATAGCAGTTATGATACTTGCAGTCGCAACAGGGATAACAGCAGTAGCAGCGGTAAAACTTGGGATAAATCCGCCGGCCGGAAATATAGTCGGTTCGTTTTGTGCAATTGCAGCACTGGTTGTGTTTTCAATACTGATTAAAGTTAAAGACAATCTGTTTTACTGCGGGGCTGTTTTTGTCTACTGCGCATCGCCGGTAGGTTCGGTGCTTAACCTTTACAGAAGCGTAGGACCGTATGATAAAATAGTGCATTTTTTCAGCGGCATACTGCTGGCATGGCTTGCGGTGGTGATTTTGACAGGGCTGTTTGACAGAGCGGTTTCCGAGGTAAAAAACACTAAGCTTTATATGCTGCTTCAGTGCGGCTTTGCATTTTTCTTTTCGTCTGCCGGAGCAGGCATCTGGGAGATTTTTGAGTTTACAGCAGACAGACTGACAGGCGGTGAGATGCAGAGGGGCATGGTTGATACGGTAACAGATATAATTGCCGGAAACACCGGAGCGCTTACATACTGCATCATACTTGCCATACTGATATACAGCGGCAGGATGACGGACAAAACTGAAAATTAACAGGCATACAAAAAGGCGGCAGATTCCGACAGAGATTCTACCGCTTTTTATATAAACCGACCCGAAAAATGTTCCTTTTGCTTTTTTCTAAAATATTAAGCTTTGGTCACTGGCATTTTTATTGAAGAACATAATATAGTAAATCGGCATATATGTGATTTTGCCTTTGTGTGAAACTTTGCGTTCGTTTGACAGGACGATTGCTTTGTTAATGTGGTATTCAGGTGTGTTTACGAAAGAATTCAAGGCACTGTGCACTGTGTAATCCTTGCCGGATTTGACCTCAATAGGCACAATCGAAAGGCTCTTGTAGTCGTCAATTAAGTAATCGACCTCACCTTTATGGCGATTGTCATAGTAAAACAGGTTGTAGCCGTGAGCAGTAAGTTCCATAGCTACAGCTGTTTCATACAGGGAACCGAGGTTTATGCTTGGATTGTTTTCAAGGACTGCGCGAATGTTATTCCCGTATAAAATCCCCGAAAGTATGCCGACATCATTTAGATACAGCTTGAGTAAGTTCTTACCGGCAGACTCAATCAGAGGAAAACGGGGGTTGGAAATTGCCTGAACGTTAAGCGCAATACCGGCGTTAACCAGATAATCAAAGGCTTCCCGGTAGTCCGCAAATGTTTTACCTTTTTTCTGCTCGATCTCTTTTGCGACCATACGCTTTTTTTTGTTTTCCATGTTTGAAGGGATAAGGTCATAGATCCGGCGGATTTTCAGATTGTCGGCAGGATTGTATTTTGCAGCATCATACGCATAATAGTCATGAATCTCGCTTTGAATCTCCCGCACGGACTGGATATTGTGCTCGGCAATGTATGTGTTTACTGCATCAGGCATACCGCCGACGAGAAGATATTTGCCGAAAAGATCAAGTATTTTTTGGTGCATTGGCTCGTCGAGGGATTCTTCCTGCAGAAAATTGTCTTTTAATGCATCTATCGTAATTGCGTTTATACCATTTGCATATAGGAATTCTTCGAAATCCAGCGGATACATACGTACTTTGCGGATGCTTCCCATAGGAATAGACGGTGTCTGTGAGAGCGTAACGCCCAGAAGCGAGCCGCTTGCCACATAGGTAAATCGCCCGTCCTGCGACAAAAATTTGAGAAGCGTCAAAAGTTGCGGATAGGCCTGAATCTCATCAAGAAATATTAAAGTGTTTTCTTTCTCATGCATTTTATTGCCGGCAATCATGCTCACTCTCAGATAAAAATCTTCTACGGTGCGTACTTCAGCAAAAAGCCGGTCACGCAAAGAGTCTTCAATCATATTGATTTCGATGAAATTTTCAAAGTGCTTTTTTCCAACATGGCGCACAATGTAGGTTTTGCCTATCTGGCGAGCTCCGTCAATAAGCAGAATTTTTTCGCTTTTGCCGGCAAAATGACTTTCAATCAAAGCTTCGATTTTTCTATAAAGCATGATCGTTTCCTCCGTTTCTGACTTTTCAATATGATTTTACATCGTTTTATATGAGAGGACAAAAAAGTGAAAAGAAGAAATTTAGTTATAGGAATACTTGTAGTAGCTTTTATATTTTCTTTTAATACAGCTGCATTTGCGGGCACAAAAACAGTAAAGCTTTCAGTACCTGTGATTAAGAGTATAGAGAGTATAGACAAAGCATATATTGAGCTCAAATGGAGCAAAGTGTCTGATGCACAGGGATATCAGGTGTATCGTCTGGATTCCGGTGGAAACAGCTATGAAAAAATTGCCACTACCAAAAGTGCAGCGGTTAAAGACAATAATGTTGTGCTTAATCAGAAGTACAGCTATAAGGTAAGGGCTTATGCCAAAGCAGCCGAAAAAACGAAATATTGATTCCGACAGAGATTCTACCGCTTTTTATATAAACCGACCCGAAAAATGTTTCTTTTGTTTTTTTCTAAAATATTAAGCTTTGGTCACTGGCATTTTTGTTAAAGAACATAATATAGTAAATCGGCATATATGTGATTTTGCCTTTGTGTGAAACTTTGCGTTCGTTTGACAGGACGATTGCTTTGTTAATGTGGTATTCAGGTGTGTTTACGAAAGAATTCAAGGCACTGTGCACTGTGTAATCCTTGCCGGATTTGACCTCAATAGGCACAATCGAAAGGCTCTTGTAGTCGTCAATTAAGTAATCGACCTCACCTTTATGGCGATTGTCATAGTAAAACAGGTTGTAGCCGTGAGCAGTAAGTTCCATAGCTACAGCTGTTTCATACAGGGAACCGAGGTTTATGCTTGGATTGTTTTCAAGGACTGCGCGAATGTTATTCCCGTATAAAATCCCCGAAAGTATGCCGACATCATTTAGATACAGCTTGAGTAAGTTCTTACCGGCAGACTCAATCAGAGGAAAACGGGGGTTGGAAATTGCCTGAACGTTAAGCGCAATACCGGCGTTAACCAGATAATCAAAGGCTTCCCGGTAGTCCGCAAATGTTTTACCTTTTTTCTGCTCGATCTCTTTTGCGACCATACGCTTTTTTTTGTTTTCCATGTTTGAAGGGATAAGGTCATAGATCCGGCGGATTTTCAGATTGTCGGCAGGATTGTATTTTGCAGCATCATACGCATAATAGTCATGAATCTCGCTTTGAATCTCCCGCACGGACTGGATATTGTGCTCGGCAATGTATGTGTTTACTGCATCAGGCATACCGCCGACGAGAAGATATTTGCCGAAAAGATCAAGTATTTTTTGGTGCATTGGCTCGTCGAGGGATTCTTCCTGCAGAAAATTGTCTTTTAATGCATCTATCGTAATTGCGTTTATACCATTTGCATATAGGAATTCTTCGAAATCCAGCGGATACATACGTACTTTGCGGATGCTTCCCATAGGAATAGACGGTGTCTGTGAGAGCGTAACGCCCAGAAGCGAGCCGCTTGCCACATAGGTAAATCGCCCGTCCTGCGACAAAAATTTGAGAAGCGTCAAAAGTTGCGGATAGGCCTGAATCTCATCAAGAAATATTAAAGTGTTTTCTTTCTCATGCATTTTATTGCCGGCAATCATGCTCACTCTCAGATAAAAATCTTCTACGGTGCGTACTTCAGCAAAAAGCCGGTCACGCAAAGAGTCTTCAATCATATTGATTTCGATGAAATTTTCAAAGTGCTTTTTTCCAACATGGCGCACAATGTAGGTTTTGCCTATCTGGCGAGCTCCGTCAATAAGCAGAATTTTTTCGCTTTTGCCGGCAAAATGACTTTCAATCAAAGCTTCGATTTTTCTATAAAGCATGATCGTTTCCTCCGTTTCTGACTTTTCAATATGATTTTGAAGTGAAAGTCATGACTTTTCAAATTTTCTGCTTGAAATCTGATAAAATCCAAGTGGAAGAAGCCTCTTTTTATATTGATTAATTTGCTGTAATTCATATAAATTCTAAAC
>CAVJEY010000036.1:0-14353 GCA_963648745.1 Christensenellaceae bacterium Phil1 | reverse complement strand
CTTTTGAGCAGCAGCGCGTTGTTTTCAAATTTGTGCGCCTGCCCGTACTTCTTAATTACGATGCTCCCTTTGTTGATTTTCTCTCCCATTTTAAATTCCTTTCACATAATTTTTGTTTTTACACATTTTTCTTAATGCACCTTTCGCACCCAATTAATTGGTACAGTCATTATATCTTATGGCAACATATCCTGTCAACATATTTTTTGTTAAAAAATTGTAACGCTTATTTTATATCCCAATTTGATGCAAAAAATACAGCATACCGCACTTTTTTTGCATGTTTTTTTGTATGCTCATTCTCTGAAGCCCTTGCAATTACTGCCTTAGAGCCAAATCTTAACGATACGCTGAATCCCTTAAAAAAAATTTTATATATTTTTTCAAAAAACACTTCCTGAGCAGGAGCGTAAGTGTCAGACTGCACAGAATGGACACAAAAAAGCAGTCAAATCAGCCAATTGTATCAGCTGATTTGACTGCTTCATATTTACTCTTGTAACTGTTTCGGTATCATTATCTCTCACGCGGCAGTTGTCCGGCAGAGTGAATATCCTCATTAGCCATACTTTCTCACTCCTTATAAAGTCAAGGCACCTATTACAAGGTGTATGAACCATTTATGATAATGCCCTAAATATACCACACGGGAAAATGTCCCGGAAAGGTGTGGAATTGGGAACAAACACCCTTGTTAAGGTATATTTACTTTACCTTCATTTCCTTGTCAAAGTCGTTTTCATTATCACCTTATCCAGCAGCACCAAAAGCGACGGCAGTACCAGCAGTATCATCAGTACAGATACGATAGTGCCTCTGCCCAGCAGAAGCCCCACCTGACTTATTGCTGTTTCAGATGATACGAAATGCACCACAAGTCCTGCGGTTATAAGGATAAGGCCTGATGTGAATATTGACGGAAGCGCTGTTTCGATGGCGCTCGCAACAGCTGCCCTCCTGTCCATGCTTCTGCGGCCTTCAAGATAGTACGATGATACAAGTATTCCGTAATCTATGGTCGCACCCATCAGTATGCATATCGCCACAATATAGCTCATAAAGAATATACTGCTGCCGGTTATGTACGACATACTCATGGATATCCATATGGAGCCCTGAATAGCCAGTACAAGTATCACAGGTATTGAAAGCGATCTGAATGTCAGAAGCACAATCACCAGCATTGAAATTACCGTAAATATGGATATAAGCTTCTGGTCGCGGGCAAATGACTCCTTGAGGTCATATGCTGTTATTATTTCTCCTGCAGCGTAGGCGTCATCACCGTATACGGCTTTGAGCCTGTCATTAAGCTGCTCTGTAAATTCAAATGACTCCTGACTTTCCACAGGCAGGTTTACGCTGACAAGATACCTTGAATAGCTGTTTCCTCGAAACAGCTCCTCTGCCCTGTTTATATCTTCTTTTGCATCTTTGATGTCGGATTTTTTCTGTTTGTCTATTCTGTCTTTGAGAAGCTCGTTTGTATCCATATTGTCATAAAGGAAATTCACCATATTTTCTGCAGTTACAGGCTCGCTGCTGTAGAGTCTGCCCGATACCGCGTATTTTATGAATATGCCGGAAACCTTATCTTTGCTTATATCTGCAGTGCTGTCTGTTTTTATGTTTTTTTGAAGCCTGCTTACTCTGCTGTATACCTGGCTGTATGTATAGCTTCCTTTTGCGGAGAAGGTATCGTATACCGTCTGCATATCCTCAAGCTGAGCTTTGTTTTGGGAGCTCAGCTCTGATGATACCGTATTGTCTGAAAGCATGAACGATGTCATTTTGGTGCCTCTGACGGAAATATCGGGTATTCTGCCGTTTTTGCCAAGATAGCTGATATAAAGCTGTCTGGCTGTATCGTCTGATATGCCCTGAGGTTTTTTACCTGTAAGTATATGAGTGATATCTGACAGACAGTCCGAAAATTCATCATACGGATAGGCTTTGTATGCATCATCAAGCACCTGCTCATAAACGGCTATCTGTTTAATCTGCTCAGTGCTCAGAAGCCCCATAACCTCAAGGTGCTCCATCAGACTGATATATCTGATTTTCTGCCCTTCAGGGCATACCTTTGCCGCAATGTATGCGGCCTGAGGCTGCTGCACGCCGTACTGGCCCGCAAGCAGATTTTTTATATCCTCCTGTGAAAGCTTCTGATTGAATGTGCTTTCTATTTTATCAATTGAGGCTGACAGTTTTTTGAGCTGCGCCGTATTGCTGCCGAGTCTGTTTGATATAACGTAGTCGAGCATGGTTTTGAATTTAACCTTGTCGTTTCTGACATAGCCGTTTTCAAAGGCATAGAGTCTGTATATGTTTTTTATTCCGGTTCTGTCTATATCACCGTAATTTTTGAGAGTGCCGTAAAACTCTCCGGCTGTATTGCTGCCGCTCATAAGGCTGTATATGTCGCTTATTTTGTTTATGGCTGCGACTGTATCGCTGTCTGTATATTTGTCAGTATCACTGTCTGTATTTACGAGCTTCTGCGCATAGGCTATAAATTCGGGCATAGTCATTTTTACGCTTATTTCACCGCCGTAGAGCTGATACATGGTGAAAAGCTGTTTCGCTTCTTTAACTGATATGTCGAATTTGTCTGCCGCCTTACTGATACTGTATTTTTCAAGCACAGTGTTTTCGTATGAGGTATAATCTCTGAGCACGCCTTTTTGCTCAAGAAATGACATAAGCTGCTCCTGAGCTGCGATATTCTCCTCCTCTGTGCCTGTCCTGTATGTAACCGCTATCTGATTGGATGTTCCGAAAACCTTTTCAATCTGCGCCGAATCGGCAGCCGCCTCGTTTGCCGAAAATTCATAGGAGTTGCCTGCGCTGACAATACAGCCTGCAGTTACAAGAGCTACGGCTATGGCTGTAACGGGTATCGCTTTTTTCATTGCTATGCCTGCCAGCATATTGCTTCTAAGTGAAATCGGTTTTTTCTCTGTTTTTTTGAGGATGCGGTCGCATAGGACGATTACTCCCGGCAGCATTGTAAACACCAGCACTGCGGATATTACAATACCCTTCATAAGAACAACCCCTATATCAAAGCCTATTTTGAAATTCATAAACACAAGGGCAAAAAGTCCTGCTATGGTGGTGAGAGCGCTGCAGCTTACAGGGTTAAGACAGGCTGTAAGGGCTTCGCTCATTGCTTTTTTGTTGTCATCTGCCGTAAGCTGTTTTTTGTGATATGTGTTGAGCAGGATTATGGAATAGTCCATGGACAGCGCAAGCTGCAGTATCGCTGCAACCGAATTGGTTATATATGAAATATCTCCAAGGAATACATTGGTTCCTCTGTTGATGATTATTCCTACCCCTGCAACCAGCAGAAACATTACAGGCTCAAGCCACGATGTTGCCGTAAGCATCAGTATGATAAGAACTATGGCTATACTGATTGCAAGCATCACAGGCACCTGTGCGGTTATTTTCTCCTCAAGTGTTTTTTTCTCGTAGCCGCTGCCTGCAAAGTATGCTCCCATGTCAGAGTAATCGGCTTTGAGCTCATCTGCCAGCGTGTCAAGCTCCTCTGAATAGTCATCGCCGTCTGTTGTTATGATAAACAGGGCGCTGCCGTCTCTGTAATAATTTGCATCATCTGCATCGAATTTAGCGCTCAGCACATTGTCCATATCACTGATATCGTCTGCAATGCTCTCTGCTTCATCTGCGGAAATATCAGGTATCATCATCTGGATATTGCCTGTCAAGCCGAATTCGTCCTCCATAATGTCAAGGGCTATTGCAGTCTGCGTATCTTTGTCAAGGTATGAGGCATTGTCATAATTTACACCCACTCTGCCCATCAGGAACGCGCATACCGCAGCTGCCGCCAGAACAATTACCAGTATATATATTCTTAAATTCACTACTGTTTCCGAAAACTTTTTCATAACCGCCTCTAAATATCATATCCTTTGAAAAAAAGTTTTTTTCTCATTACCTCAATTTCACTCCTGTCGCAGTCAATCCCTGCAAATTCAAGAAATGATGCTATTACAAGCTCCGGACTTAAATTTGAGCTGCTGCCGGAATCGGCAATGAGTGTCATAATATAGTTATTGTTAACAAATATGATGTTCAGGGATTTTATCATCCCTTTTATATCTATTTCTTTGAGTTCTTTTGATTTTTTCTGTCTTTTTTTTGCGAGTATGCTCTGCTGCCTCAGATAGCCTGCCGTAAGCTCTGCTTCTCTGCCTCTGAAGCTCTCATCAACGGGAACTGCAATCAGATACTCTGCTTCTATGCAGGCTGCTGCAAGGGTTCTGCCCTGCTCCGGCAGGCTGATGACCTCAGTTATTTCAATACCCTCAGGCATTATTGCTGCAAGTCTTGCTTTGATATCCGATGCTTCCATTGCTGCTGCTGTTTCGATTTCAAGTATCTCTCCCATGCTCTCATAGCCCAGCGACAGCGGCTGTGCAAAGCTCATTTTGGGATGAGGATTATAGCCTTGCGAGTATTTAAGTCTGATATCACAGCGTTTCATCGCACGCTTAAAGAGCCTTAGCATATCAAGATGCGAGGTATATTTGATATATCCGCGCTTGTTGAATTTAATTGCAAATCTGTTCATTACATCACCTCCGGCATACAGTCGGTATACGCGTTCATGCCGCAGCCGTTGCATCTGATTCTGCAGTCAGGTGTAAGCTCTCCGTTCAGCGCCTTCTGATTTTCCCTGACAAGAAAGGCTTTGGTGATGCCGCAGTCAATTATATCCCATGGGAATATTTCATCATATTCGCGTTTTCTGGTTGTGTAAAACTCCCTGTCTGTCCCTGTGTTCTCAAAGGCCTTGTCCCACAGGTCGGCTCTGAAATGTTCGCTCCAGCCGTCAAATCTGCAGCCCAGCCTGTATGCTTCCAGCAGCAGTCTGCCTACTCTCCTGTCACCTCTTGCAAACACGCACTCCAATATGCTGGTTTCGGTATCGTGATAATTGAAGGTGACTCCTCTGATGGGGCCAAGCCCTGCCATCAGGTAGTTGTGTTTTGCCATGAATTCATCTTCGCTGTCCTGCGGCTCCCACTGGAAAGGCGTCCACGGCTTTGGCACAAAGTTTGAAGCGCTTACCGTAACCTTGACTCTGCCTCCCTTAGGGCCTTTAATCTTATAATTCATATCGATTATATTGCGGGCAATCTGCACTATGCCGTCAAGATCCTCGAAAGTTTCTGTCGGGTGTCCCACCATGAAATACAGCTTGATGACATTCCATCCAAGCTCAAAGGCCTGTCCTACAGATGAGTAAAGGTCTTTTTCGGTAATGCCTTTGTTTATGACATCACGCAGGCGCTGTGAGCCTGCCTCCGGCGCAAATGTCAGTCCGCTTTTTTTGTAGCCCTGTATTTTTTCAAGCACATCAAATGAAAACGAATCAAGACGAAGCGAAGGAAGCGACAGTGATACGTTGTTTGCTTTGCAGTATTCCATAAGCTCAAGAGCAAGCGGCTCAAAACAGCTGTAGTCGCTTGTCGAAAGTGAGAGAAGCGACAGCTCGTCATGTCCTGTGTTTTTGAGCTGCTTCTTTGCTATGTCGATTATCCGATCTTTGCTTCTTTCTCTTACGGGTCTGTATATCATGCCTGCCTGACAGAATCTGCAGCCTCTGGTGCAGCCTCTGAAGGTTTCGACAACAGCTCTGTCGTGGACTGTTTCTATAAACGGGATTATGTTGTTTACCGGAAATTCCACGTTTTCGAGATTTTTTACTATTGCTCTTCTGACTCTCTCCGGCGCGTTTATATTGTTTGGCGTATACGCTCTGACTGTGCCGTCTTCGTTGTATGAAACATCATAAAACGACGGAATATATACGCCGTCTATTGCAGCAGCTTTTTCGAGAAAAGCTTTTTTGTCAAGGCCTTCTCTGCGGCATTCGCTCCACAGGTTTACAAACTGCGGAAGCTGCTCCTCTCCGTCGCCTATCAGAAACACGTCTATGAAATCCGCAAGCGGCTCAGGATTGTATGCACAGGGGCCTCCGCAGGCAATCAGAGGGTCGTCTTCACCTCTCTCTGATGCAAGTAGAGGGATTCTGCCCATATCTAATATATTCAGTATATTGGTGTATGACATTTCGTACTGCAGGGTGAATCCCAGTATATCAAGCTCATTCAGCGGTGTTTTGGTTTCAAGGGTAAAAAGCGGAATATTCGACTGCCTCATAAGGGCTTCCATATCAGGCGCCGGGCAGAATACTCTCTCGCAGGCTATGTTTTTTTCTCTGTTGAGGATATTGTACAAAAGCTGCAGTCCCAGATATGACATTCCTATCTCGTATGTGTCGGGAAATGCAAAACCGAATCTGACATCGGCGTTTTCTTTTTTGACCGAGTTGATCTCCTCACCTATATATCTTGCCGGTTTCTCTACTTTTTTCAGAAGTTTTTCAAGTTCTCTGTTTAGCTCCATCTAGTCGTCCTTTCCTGTAACTATATCGTCTATGGATCTGCCGGTCACCTGTTCTATGCCTCTGATAAACTGTCCGGCCTCCTGTTTTTTCTTAAGTATGTTGTCTATAACGTCTTCTCCCGCGCCTTTTTTGCGGGCCTTGTCTATGACATAGTCTATACGCTCATCAAGCCCCACATAGCGGTCCTCTTTGACAAGTCTGTCGCCAAGGCATACCATATCGGTTTCGTTTGCCTTGTCTACCGGTGAAAATTCAGGATAGAACATATGCACTCTGATTATATCAGCTTCATCCTCATAGCCAAGCTTTGCTGCTATGTCTGCTCCAACGTCCCAGTGCCTGTCGCAGACTCTGGCTATATCGTGTATGATTGCGGCTCCCTCTATCAGCTCTGTATCGAGGTGATATCCTGCCCTGTTAAGCGCTCTGCCTATGGCTAAAGCTGTGTCTGCTACTGCTATGCAGTGTCTTACAACGTGCTCCGGCGTGCCGTATTCTTTTAACAGTCTGAGTCCTTCTTCTCTTGATAAACGTTTTTTCATAACTTTTAATGCCTCTTAATTAATTTTTGAAAATACTTATTCAAGTATAGCATATATGTGCTGTCAGTTACAGTTTTTGACGCAAAAAAACCGCATAAGTTTTGTTACTTATGCGGTCAGAATCGGGCTGCTAAAGCAGAATCTCCTCCAGGTTATAGAAGCCCGGCTCTCTGCCGTAAAGCTTTGCTAAAGCTATGCAGGCTCCCTCTGCAAATATTTTTCTGCTTGCGGCTCTGTGGGTTATTTCTATTGTCTCATCGGTTCCGAAAAACGATACGGTATGGGTTCCCGCAACAGTACCGCCTCGGAGTGCGTGCACGCCTATTTCTTTTTTGTCTCTCTCTCCCGTAATGCCATGCCTTCCGTAAACTTCTGTTTTGGAATTATCCTCATTCAGAATTGAGAGCATTGTTTTTGCAGTGCCGCTTGGAGCGTCCTTTTTTTTGCTGTGATGTGTTTCTGTAAGCTCCACATCCCATTCACTCAGGTATTTATTGGCCTCTCTGATGAGATGGTTCATAATCAGTATACCGTAGGAGTAGTTGGTGCTGTAGAGAACAGGTATGCGCTCCGCTGCTTTTTGCATATTTCTGATCTGCTCATCGGAAAGCCCTGTGGTGCCGATAACGGCAGGTATGTTTTTTTCGATGGCGTATCTGAGTGCCTCATCGTGCATTGTATAGTGGGAGAAGTCTATTACAGCCCCGTGCTGCAAAAAATCCTCCTCTCCTTTTGCGCAGTATATGCCGTTTCCGTTAAAATCGAATATTTTTTTTACGAACATATCTTCTCTGGCATCTGCCGCGGCTTCTATCGCTCTGCCCATACCGCCGTATCCGAATAAAGTGATTTCAATCATTAAACAAGTCCCACCTTTGCCATAGAATCTCTTAATATTTCTCTGTGCTCATCTTCCATTTCACACAGTGGAAGTCTGAATCCTCCCACATTCATGCCCATAAGGTTCATAGCCTCCTTGACAGGTATAGGGTTTACCTCAATGAACAGATTGTTTATAAGGTTCATAAGTCTGAGCTGCTCTGCCAGCGCTGCTTTGGTGTCGCCGTTTAAGTATGACATTACCATATCATGTGTTTCCTTTGGCATTACATTGGCAAGCACTGATATTACACCTGAGCCTCCCAGTGATAATACAGGAAGTATCACATCATCATTGCCGCTGTAGATTGCAAAGTTTTCATTGGCATATTTTGCAATCTTTGCAACGTATGATAAATCTCCACTGGCTTCCTTGATGCCTATGATTCTCTCGTGCTTTGAAAGCTCACCCACTACATCCGCCGGAACGCTGCAGCCTGTTCTGCCGGGAACGTTGTATATGATAAGCGGAATGTCGATGGCATCCGCAACATCTGCAAAGTGATGATACATACCCTTCTTGTTTGCTTTGTTGTAATAAGGGGCAATGTTCATTACAGCGTCTGCTCCTGCAGCCTGCAGGTCAAGGCTTTTTTCGATTACCGTCTGAGTTGAGTTTGAGCCGCTGCTTGCTATTACAGGTACTCTGCCTGCTACACGCTCTACTGAAAATCTGCAGATTTCAAGGTCCTCCTCATGTGACATTGTAGGAGATTCACTTGTTGTTCCAAGTATCAGTATTGCATCTGTATTGTTTGCAATATGCCAGTCCAAAAGCTCTCCCAGCTTTTCGTAATTAACCTTGCCGTCTTCTGTAAACGGAGTTATAAGTGCTACTATTGATCCTGTAATCCTGTTCATTTTTTATTCCTCATTTCCTCAAAATTATATTATCTGTTCATTGGATTCTAACTTTTCCATATCGGTGTATTCTTCACGTCTGATTACACACCTTGCTCTTCCCTCTGATGCAAACACAACAGGCGGTCTTCCAAGCCTGTTATAGTTTGACGCCATACTGTATCCGTAGGCTCCTGTAGTATTGATAACTATAAGATCTCCGGCATCAGTCTTTGGAAGCTGCGCGTTTTTAATCAGTATATCTCCAGATTCGCAGCATTTGCCTGCTATGACAAAGCTGCCTGCCGCAGGAGCCCCAGGTTTTGATATGTTTTCGCAGGTGTATTCCGCGCCGTACAATGCCGGTCTGATGTTATCAGCCATACCGCCGTCTACAAATACATAGCTTTTGTCCTCGGCTGTTTTGCTGTAGCCTGCCGTATATACACTGTATCCGGCTTCTCCTGCGATGCTTCTTCCCGGCTCAATGCTTACGGTTTTGAGATTCAGCCCATGCTGCATCACCTTTTTTTCGCATTCGCTGATTATGAGACGGCACACCTCATCTACAGGTATTGGCTCATCCTCATCGGTATAGGTTACGGCAAAGCCGCCGCCAAAGTCAAGTTCAGAGGCTGTAATTCCGTATCCGGACTGCATATGCGCCGCATAGGCTACCATGGTGTCTATTTCTGACATGAAGGCGTCTCTGCTGAAGATCTGAGAGCCTATGTGTGCGTGAAAGCCTGCAAATTCAAGGTATTCAGACTGCTGTACCTTCTCGCAGATGCGTTTTACCATATCCTCATTGTCTATGGACACTCCGAATTTGCTGTCTTTTCTTGCTGTTGTAATATATTCGTGAGTGTGAGCTTCAATGCCCGGATTTATTCTGAGAAGTATTCTCATTGGTTTTTTGAATTTGTCAGCTGCTGCGGCAAGGTCATCTATTTCGGATATATTGTCTGCAACTATCTGTCCGATACCGTACTCGAATGCCTCTGATATCTCCCTTGCGGACTTGTTATTTCCGTGGAAATATATTCTTGATGGGTCGAGTCCTGAGGTTACCGCGCAGTGCATCTCGCCGCCGCTTACAACATCGGCATACATACCTTCCTCACTGATAATCTCTACCATAGCGCCGCACAAAAACGCCTTGGAGGCATATACGACTCTTGTGTCGAACATTTCAGATCTGAAATTGCCTGTGTATGTTCTCATCTGGTTTCTCATCATATCCTCATCGTATATGATTACAGGTGTTCCTGTCTTCGCTGCTATATCTCTGATATTAACTCCTGCTATTTTACCTGCTGTTCTCATTTGTGTTTTCCTTTTCTATAACATAGTGGTTAAAAATTCTTCGGTTGTCTTAGCTGAAAGATATGCCGGAGGTATGTCAAGCATTGTTTTGCAGCCTGTCTGGCCCTCCTGGCTCATTCTGTATACCGCTCTTGCAACCGCTGTAAGTACCGAACCTGTAAATTCAGGGTTTGAATCCAGCTTTAATCTGTACTCTATGATGTTTGTGTTTTCGTCCTCAGGACCTGTGCTGCCGCTGTGGATAACAAATCCGCCATGTGCAAGGCCGCTGTGGTTCTTTTTCATTTCTTCTGCTGTAATGAACTCTACTGTTGTGTCGTAGTCTGCAAAGTAGTCAGGCATTGTTACGATTTTTTCTCTGATTTCCTCTCTGTCATATCCGTCCTCTGCAACTACATAGCAGTATCTTGTGTGCTTCTGCCTTGTTGTGAATTCAGGGTTTTCACCGTTTCTGACTGCCTCAAGCGCCGCTTCTACAGGTATTGTGTACTGCCTTGCATCCAAAACTCCGTCAATTCTTCTTACTGCATCCGAATGTCCCTGTGATACGCCTCTGCCCCAGAATGTGTATGTGTTGCCTGCAGGAAGTACCGCATCTGCATAAACTCTGTTCAGTGAGAACATTCCAGGATCCCAGCCTGCCGAAATTACTGCTGTTGTGCTGTGTGCAAGAGCAGCTTCGTTCACATCACTAAAGTGCTTCAAAATCTTAGGGTGTGTGTCAAAGCTGTCAACCACGTTGAAGTACTGCGCAAAATGAGGTGTCTGAGCCTCAAGGTCTGTAGCGCTTCCTCCGCACAGTACCATTACGTCTATTTTGCCGATCCAGTCTGTCGCTGCATCAGCTGAAACAACCGGCACGTTTTCGGAAAGAATCTTAACGTCTGCGGGGTTTCTTCTTGTGAATACCGCTGCAAGCTCCATATCGGAAGCCTTGTTTACCGCGCATTCAACTCCTCTGCCTAAATTACCATACCCAATAATACCTACTCTTATCATATTTAATACCTCCTGTTTAAGTATTTGAACAAAATAAAATACCGCCTCAGGTTTTCCCAAGACGGTTATAAAACTGTTGCTTTACATACATCTCACAGGAAAACCAATATCGCCTCCCCATGAAAAAGAATATTCATAAGCAGACGTGCTATCGTTTTACCTGTTTTTTTATGAATGCTGATGTAATAGTAAAGTGCATCATTTCAAATCTGTTCCTTTCGTTTTTGTATGGCTAGATTATATCACCGTCTTTGGGACCTGTCAACACTTTTTTGTTTTATTTTATAAAAAAATATATTTTGTTTTATTGCCTGTCAACAATTTTACCAGCTCCCGATGGCTCTCACTGTTTTTGAAGCCATGGCAGCAATGTCTGCAATACTGTTGTCGCGCTCCATTGCAGGCATCAGATGGTCAAGATACCCTCTGCTGCTTCCCGCTGCAAACACTCCTGCAAAAATCAGTGACAGTATTATCTGTACGGCTATTATTTTTTTCATATGAACATCCTCCTAAAAAATCAGAGAATGTATAATACATTCTCTAATCTTCATAGTATTCAAATTCAAAGTCTTTTATTCTGACTGTATCTCCTTCTTCAAGACCTAAATCTGTCAGTATATCCATACCGCCCTGTTTTTCGATGTATCTGTAAAGATATCTGAGCGAACCGAAATCTTCAAAGTTTGTGGAATTGAATATTTTTTCAAGCTGTCTGCCCTCAAGTACATAAACTTTGTCTTTTTCGTCATAGTAACCTTTGATTTTTCTGTATTCAGGGTCGTTGTTCTCTGTCTCAAAGTCAAACATTTCATATTCAATAGGCTCAGCCTCACCGTTTAGCTCAACCTCTGCAAGAAGTTTTGCGGCCTCCTCCAGAAGCTCCCTAATTCCCATATTGATAGGAGCTGATACCGGAAATACCCTGTAGCCTTTGCCTTCGACATATTCTTTGAATTTAAGATATGCAGGGTCATCCTCTGATATGATGTCTATTTTGTTGGCTGCTACAATCTGAGGCTTTTTCATAAGTCTTTCGTCATATGATCTGAGCTCCTCATTTATTTTGTCAAAGTCCTCTATAGGATCTCTGCCCTCGCAGCCCGACACATCCACAACATGAATCAGAACTTTGGTTCTCTCAATATGTTTAAGAAACTTGAATCCAAGGCCCAGACCCCTGGAGGCTCCCTCTATAATGCCTGCTATATCCGCCATGCAGAAGCTGGTGTTCGAAAGCTGCACTATACCTAAGTTCGGATCGATAGTCGTGAAATGATAGTTTGCAATTTTGGGTTTGGCGCTGGTGCTTACCGAAAGAATTGTGGATTTGCCCACATTAGGGAAGCCCACCAGTCCCACATCAGCTATAAGCTTCATCTCAAGTATTACATTTCTCTCTTTTGATACTCCTCCGGCTTCCGCAAAGTTTGGAGCCTGTCTTGTGCTGGTGGTATAATGCACATTGCCTTTGCCTCCCCTGCCGCCTCTGGCCGCAACGAACGACTGTCCGTTTTCGACAAGGTCTGCCATAAGCATTCCTGTCTCCTCGTCTATGACCATGGTGCCTACGGGAACTTTGATTACAAGGTTTTCGCCGGACTTGCCGTATCTCTTTTTTTTCATACCGTTCTGTCCGTTTTCGGCTTCATATTTTCGTTTGAATCTGAAGTCCATCAGAGTTCTGAGGCTCAGATCGGCCTGAAATATGACATCTCCGCCTCTGCCTCCGTCTCCTCCGTCGGGTCCTCCCTCAGGCACGAAGGGCTCTCTTCTGAAAGATACGCACCCGTCTCCGCCCTTGCCTGATTTTATAAATATTTTTGCTCTGTCTACAAACATAAATTTCCTCCTTATTCAGGATGCTAAAAAACCCCTATCATTTTCGGATAGGGGTTAAACAGCTGATTAGGCTTCTTTCGGATATACACTTACCTGTTTTCTTTTTTTGTCGTATCTTTCGAACTTAACAGCTCCGTCAATCATTGCGAACAGAGTGTCGTCTCCGCCTTTTCCTACGTTGTTGCCAGGATGGAACTTGGTTCCTCTCTGTCTTACTAAAATGCTGCCGGCAGTTACATACTGACCGTCTCCTCTTTTAACTCCCAAACGTTTCGATTCACTGTCTCTACCGTTCTTGGAACTTCCTACACCTTTTTTACTTGCCATGGAATTTACCTCCTTGCTCTAAATCTATTTAAGTGCTGCTTCGATTGTTTCAATCATAACAGCGTTAGTTGCTTTTTCATCAAGTTCTATGCCGTTTTCTTTGGCAAACTCGATTAACTCTGCTTTTTTCATTGATTTTAATGATTTTGCAGGTTTTTTAACTTCAGCTGCAGGCTCTTCTGCCTTTACCTCAGGAGCTGCTTCTGCCTTAGGGGCTGCTTTGGCAGGCTTGTCTGTGCCAAGACCTGTGATTTCAACCATAGTATAAGGCTGTCTGTGTCCCTGTTTCTTTCTGTAGTCTTTTTTGCTCTTGTACTTGAAGATTATAACCTTCTTGCCTTTGCCGTTTTCTGTAACTGTACCGAAAACCTTAACTCCATCAAGGAAAGGAGTTCCCACCTTGATATCAGCACCTTCACCAAGTACTAAAACTTCATCAAATTCAACTTTGTCACCAACGTTAGCATTGAGTTTTTCGATAGTGATAACATCACCTTCCTGCACTCTGTACTGCTTTCCGCCAGTCTTAATTACTGCATACATATTGTTACCTCCTCTATCCAGTCTCGCCGTGTTAAGGTAGCCTGAGCTTTTGAAACCTGTTCCGTGCGGCTTGCATACTCGAATATTATAGCAAAAGAAACCCTGAATGTCAAAGGGTTTCTGATATTTTTCAAAAAAATCTTCAGCGTTTTTATTGAAATTCCGGGGTTTTTCACACTTTTCTGATGTCATTTGTCCATTGAGTTGTAAAAATCGGAGAAGTTAAGAATAATATCGTAATCTATGTGCTAAAAAAGGTGCATCATAAAACACACCTTACCTTAATCCCAATTTTTACTCATTACAGCCTCCCCTCTATTATAAAAAGCGTGTTCCCCTGCACGCCTTTTACACCTCGTTATTACTTTTCAAATATGCTGCATACTTCAAAACTAAAAACTTATACTAAAGCTTCTATTTCCTTCATACTCAGCCCTGTGTACTTTGCAATCTTCTCCACCGGCTCGTTGTCAGCCTTCATGGCCCTCGCCATTTCACGTTTCTCTGCTGCTCTTCCGGAAGCCTCACCCTGTTCAAGACCCTGTTCAAGTCCCCGTTCAAGTCCCTGTTCAAGTCCCTGTTCAAGTCCCTGTTCAAGTCCCTGTTTTTT
>CAVJEY010000035.1:0-14356 GCA_963648745.1 Christensenellaceae bacterium Phil1 | reverse complement strand
TAGTGATAGCGCCGAAAGGACATACTTTTGCGCATATGCCGCAGCCCTTGCAGTGCATGAAATCAAAGTCAAGCCTTTTGCCGTCCCTGACAGGTATCGAGCTGTCGGGACAGTAAGGAAAGCACAGCATACAGTGTCTGCATCTTGCTTCATCAAATACAGGACGGTCCACCCTCCACTCGCCGGTGTTGACAAGCCTTGAGGTTGCGCCCTCATATATCTCGGCGCCTGTGGTAAGCTCCTGCCACGTTGATTTTTCATTTATATCTACAGCTTTTGTTTTTATCATTTTAAACTACCTCCGCAAGTGTGGCTTTGAGAGCCTTCATATTTCCCTCTACTATTTCGGGTTTTCCCGGAAATTTGTGTCTGAAAGACTCTTCCATATCCTTGATAAACTGCTCCTGCCCGATTACTCCGCTGACCTTTACAGCAGCTGCAAGCATCGGAGTGTTGGGAAAATATCTGCCGAGGGCCTCCTCTGAAATTCTTTTGGCATCTACCGTATATATAGGGCCTGTGTATTCCTCAAGCAGCTCGCCTCTTATCTCCTCTGAGGATCTGCCGGTGTTTATGATAAGCGCACCCTCTGTGCTCAGACCCTTTGTGACGTTTACAGAATTGAGCAGGGTTTCGTCTACCACCACCACATAGTCCGGAAAATATATATTTGAATGTACCTTGCAGTGTGAATCGGCTATTCTGTTGTAGGCTGTAATCGGCGCGCCCATTCGCTCAGGACCGTATTCGGGAAATCCCTGAACATCCTTGCCCGAATTAAAGGCTGCCTCTGCAAGAAACAGGCAGGCTGTCTTGGCTCCCTGTCCGCCTCTGCCGTGCCATCTGAATTCAACCATATTGTCTGCCATATCAATTACCTCCTAAAATAAAAACTCCCTGCCCCGTAATGGGACAGAGAGGTAAATCTCTGCTATACCACCCAATACAAGCGCAGCATACAAACATATGCCTTCTCTGTTACGGGAGAACCCGTCAGAGCCTACTCTAAAAATAATTTCGGTCTGCAACTCAGGAGTGATTTTCGTATTCAGGCTTTCTTGTACCGGACTCTCACTGTCTCCGGCTCGCTGTGAGCTCTGTCTGGAATATTACTCTCTCCGTCAAAGTCTTTGGTATTGAATTACTGATTTACATATACATTAAACCATACAGGACGGTTTGTCAAGAATAAATTGTGATAAAACAACAAAAAAATTAAAGAAAGTTTGTGGCAGTGTATCAAGATAAGGGGCGGAGTGCGTGAGAAATTTCATATATGAACTGCAGAAAAAACAAAATACTGACAAAAAAACTCCCCGCAGCCGCAGGGAGGATGTGAGAGCTTCTATGACTGATTATACAGAAACAGAAAACGTCTGTCAGCCACTGTCTCTGTATGTGCGGTGCCGATCCGCGCTGCTGAAAAGCACAATAAGTGATATTGCTGAAAAAATCAGCGTTGATAATTTAAGATTGCGTTTGATTTTGTGTTTCATTGCCTATACACCTCGCAATAACAGTCGTTCTGTTTGTTTAACAACCATCTGGCTGAATATGTTGACTTCCCTGTAATTGATATTTCCGTCGACTGAAACTATCAGGTAATCCTCTTCAACATTAGGATACACCAGCAGGTCACTGCAGTCAATATTCATATTCCTTAAATCAATTAACTTTAATAAGGAGTTTTCTATAACGGGAACCTTTATGACAAAGCCTGCGTCTTTTGCCCTGAACCACACCTTGTAGCCTGAACAGAAATCATCATAGCTGAGAAAATCAGCGGGGGCGCTTCTCTGGGTTCCTGTTATTTCAAGGTACTGTCTGCCTGCTGCAATCCTGTCTATAATCAGCCTGCCGGCGGGCATGCCGTTTGTATATATATATCTGTTAAGATCGCATTTGTCCAAAACCTTCATAAGCTTTGAAAGCTGGGTTATGTCATCTCTGTTGTGCAGAAGTATCATATCCCGGATTTTTTTGTCTTTTGTTCCGGTGTAGTGATAGTACAGCTTAACGCTGTCAGCTCCTGATATTTCGTCGGTTCTGGTCTGCGCAAGCCCTGTGAAGCTTTCGACTGTTTTTTGTTTCAGATCCGGCAGCATGGCCTTGAGGGGAGAGAAGCTTCTGACTGCAGGATAAAGATCCAGATTGTAGGGCAGGGCTTCATTCAGGTGTATGTGGTTTTTCTGTGCGCGTTTGATGAGAAACGGTATGTCAAATCTTTTGCCGTTGTAGGTGACTATCATATCAAAGCTTTTGAGTTCGTTCAAAACGGTGGTAATTACTTCCGGCTCCTCTGAGGGGTCGTCGGCAAATATCTGCTTTGCGATGAGGTCATCTCCCTCATAATATGCAAGCCCCGCAAGTATGAGTCTGCATCTGTCGGGGGAGAGCCCCGTGGTTTCTATATCAAAAAAACCTATCCTCATATTGCTGAAGCAGGCATCAAATATTTCCGAATTGTATCTGTATGCTTTGTCTGATGTGCAGAATGTTTTCATAAGTATTTTCCGTAAAATCAAAGTAGATTGCAAGGGGTGCAATCTACTTTGGCTCAAAAGGGGTATTGGGATTAGAGATTAATGAGGTTATCAGGGGGATAACCACATGATGATTATACATAAAAATGTAGAAAACTGCAAGCAAAAGTCAAAAAAAGTCTTAAAAAAAATTTTTTTGTATGAAAAAGTATGAAAAAACCTGCCCAAAGGCGGTGAAATTATAAATATAATGGGAATGAAGAAAGAATTTCAATAATAAAATATCGAAAGATATAGAAAAGGAGATTGACAATGGAAGTTTTAAAAGTATCAGCAAAATCAAACCCTAATTCGGTTGCAGGCGCGCTTGCGGGAGTGTTGAGAGAAAAGGGCGGAGCAGAGATTCAGGCAATAGGTGCCGGGGCGCTTAATCAGGCGATAAAAGCAATTGCCATAGCAAGAGGTTTTGTAGCTCCCGGCGGAATAGATCTGGTGTGCGTTCCGGCATTTACAGACATACAGATAGAAGGGGAGGAACGAACGGCAATCAAACTTATAGTGGAGCCGAGATGAACATATTGATATAACGGAGATCCTGTCTTGGAAAAGAGGCAGGATTTTTTTATTATAAAATTTTATTTGCCTATTGACAAGGTGGGTAAACAGGTGTACAGTATATACATACTAATGAGGTAGGTAAAAGAAAATGAAACAGTATCAGTATAATTTCTTGTGTATGCCCCATGGGGCATAGAATATATGATGAGCAGATAATAAGTAATTTGTTTTTAGTATTTAACAGGAGGAAATTATGTCAAAGATATATAAATCAGCAGAACAGCTTATAGGAAACACACCACTGGTGGAATTAACAAATATTGAAAAAGAACTGGGACTTGAGGCTAAGATACTTGCAAAGCTTGAATACTTCAATCCGGCAGGCTCTGTAAAGGATCGTATTGCCAAAGCTATGATAGATGAGGCTGAAGCCTCAGGCAGACTCAAACCCGGCTCCGTTATAATCGAGCCTACAAGCGGCAACACAGGAATAGGCCTTGCATCTGTTGCAGCAGCGAGAGGATACCGCATTATAATTGTAATGCCTGAAACAATGTCAGTCGAAAGAAGACAGCTTATGGCCGCATACGGAGCAGAGCTGGTGCTTACAGAGGGAGCCAAGGGCATGAAGGGAGCTATTGCCAAAGCGCAGGAGCTTGCAGAGCAAACAGCAAACAGCTTCATTCCGGGACAGTTTGTAAATGAGGCAAACCCTAAAGCTCACTTTGAAACAACAGGTCCTGAAATCTACGGGGATACAGACGGAGAGGTTGATATATTCGTTGCAGGCGTTGGAACAGGCGGCACGGTAACAGGTGCGGGACAGTATCTGAAATCAAAGAAGCCTGAGGTAAAGGTTGTGGCAGTAGAGCCTGAAAACTCACCTGTATTATCGCAGGGCAGGGCAGGAAGCCACAAAATACAGGGAATAGGCGCAGGCTTTGTTCCCGATGTGCTTGACACAGCGGTATACGACGAGATTATACCTGTAGCCGATAA
Organism: Christensenellaceae bacterium Phil1; assembly: GCA_963648745.1. Taxonomy (GTDB): domain Bacteria; phylum Bacillota; class Clostridia; order Peptostreptococcales; family Anaerovoracaceae; genus UMGS973. The sequence continues at coordinate 10,316 of CAVJEY010000035.1, read as the reverse complement.
TGACGCTTTTGAAACAGGCAGACTTATAGGCAGGAAAGAGGGTGTGCTGGTGGGCATTTCATCAGGTGCGGCGCTTTATGCGGCAATACAGCTTGCTAAAAGACCCGAAAACAAAGGCAAAAATATTGTGGTTCTGATGCCGGATACAGGCGACAGATATTTGTCAACCCCTCTTTTCGCACAGTAAGATTTGTGATAGAATAAACGTGTAATTTGCACAGAGGAGAGATAAATGATGATTTCCACAAAAGGAAGATATGCTCTCAGAGTTATGATTGATCTTGCAGAGCATGACAGCGGCGAATATATTCCGATGAAAGACATAGTCAAAAGACAGCAGGTCTCACAAAAATATATGGAGAGAATTATGACCATGCTTTCCAAGGCGGATTTTGTTGCAGCTGTGCATGGCAAAGGCGGAGGGTACAGGCTTAACAGAAAACCCGATGAATATATTGTCGGCGATATACTGAGGCTTACGGAAGGGTCGCTTGCACCTGTGGCGTGTCTTGAATGCGGTGCCGCAGAGTGTGAGAGAGCAGACCGCTGCAGGACGCTTCCGATGTGGAAAGACCTTAACGACAAGATTACAGACTACTTTGACGGTATTACCATTGCCGATCTGATGAAAAAAGACACAGAAATATAGATAACATCAAAAAACAGGCGGTTGCATGATAATGTATTATGCGATTGCCTGTTTTTGTGGTACTATAATATTATGATTTTAGACGGAATAGAGATAAAGGTAAACAAAAAACAGATAAAAAACATATACATACGAATAAAGCCGCCTGCGGGCGAGGTTGTCATATCGGCACCTCTGCATATGAGAGATGAGGATATATACAGCTTTGCTTCATCAAAACTTGAGTGGATCAGAGCCTGCAGACAAAAATACGAAGGCTTCAAAGAGCCGCAGCTTCTGACAGGAGAGACAGTTTGCCTCTGGGGCAGACCGTATACGATTGTTTTGCGGGAAGGTCGCGGCAGGACTGAAATTTCAGGTGAGAATATATTTGTTTACGGCCTGCGGGATGCCGGTTTAGAAGACAGGCAGCGGGCTGTGAATAAGTTTTACAGGCAGCAGCTGATGCAAAAAATATCAGAGCTTGCACCGCTTTGGGAGCAGAGGACAGGGCTTGCTGCAGCGCAGTGGAGTATTCGCAATATGAAAACAAGATGGGGCAGCTGCAGTCCGGCAACAGGGCGCATATCTTTAGCGCTTGGGCTTGCCCGAAAGCCGGTATGCTGCCTTGAATATGTTATTGTTCACGAGCTTGTTCACCTGTTGGTGCCAAATCATGGCGCGGATTTCAAAAAACTTATGGACAGATTCTATCCTGACTGGAAACAGGTAAAAAAAATACTTAACGGAGGTTGTGATGTTTAGTCTTGTTTCACTGGCAATGCTGCCGGGCATACTGATAATAGTATATATATTCAAAAAAGACAAGGTCGAAAAAGAGCCTGTAAATCTGATTGTCAAAATGGTTGTTTTAGGTGCGCTTTCGTGCGTGCCTGCGGCGTTTCTCGAAGGCTGGGCAGATAATATGCTGCCGCAGTATCCGGAAGGCAGCCTCGGCTATGCCATGAGCATATCATTCCTGTCGGCAGGCCTTATAGAGGAGTTTTGCAAATTTGCATTTCTCAGGGCGGGAATATGGAGAAACAGAGAGTTTGACTACAGATTTGACGGCGTTGTATACGGAGTTTCGGTGGCCGTAGGCTTTGCAATGCTTGAAAACATACTGTATGTGCTGGACGGCGGCATATCGGTGGCGATTACAAGAGCGTTTCTTTCGGTACCGCTTCACGCATTCTGCGGAGCGTTTATGGGAGCGTTCTTTGGAATGGCAAAGAAGCATTATGTTGCAGGCAGCAGAGGCAGCGCCGCAGGCTGTCAGCTCTGCGCAGTTATAGTTCCTGTTGTAATTCATGGAATATATGATACCTTTGCATTTCTTAACTGGAGCTATGCTTCAGTATGCCTGCTTGCGTTTACGGCGCTGCTTTATGTCATCGGCATAACCGTTATAAACAGGCTTGCAAAGGATGACTGGAAAATGGCGATATATCCGCGCGAAAGGCAGGAAGCTTTCGAGTTTGTCAGGTCATACGAGGAGCCTGAGAATGTTTACGGACACAATACAGTCAAAGCGACCAACGGCCTCAGCATAGCCGGCCTCATATGCGGTATCATATCCTACCTTGCAATGGCTGCATTTGTACTGCCGTCACTTCTGGCAATCATATTCAGTCTCAAAGGCAGGAAAAACACTCCGCCGGGAGTCACAAACATGGCGGCAAACGCGGGACTTGTTATGGGAATAACATCGCTTATCCTCAATGCGGTAATATACTACAGGATTTTTTGAGGAATACAAATATGCGTATTACGGGAATAATATGCCCCTGCAGACAGGAGCTGGAGCCTTTTTTGAGGCTTACAGCAGACCTTGAGCAGGTGCGGATCAAAAAACTCATATTTTTTACGGGGAACATAGGCGCAGCGCAGGTGGTGCTGTGCAGCAGCGGCATAGGCAAGGTAAACAGTGCTGCAGCAGCGCAGATTATGGCAGACCGTTTTGAGGTTGAGGCGATAATAGTATCGGGTACGGCAGGCAGTACAGACGGCAGAGCCGGGCTGTTTGACACTGTTATATGCGATACGGCGGTTTACCACGACCTTGTTCCGTCGGCTCTGCAAACAGAAAATCCGCACATGAGCGAGGCGGTATTTCATGCGGACAGAAGCCTTACATCGCATCTTTCGCAAAGCAGCTATATATTCGGCCGCATGGCAAGCGGGGATGTTTTTGCGGACAGCAGTGTCAGATTGCGTATTGCGGAGAAAACAGGCGCTGTATGCGCAGATATGGAAACAGCTGCGGTTGCACACTGCTGCTTCATAAACGATATACCGTTTACCGCTGTCAGAACAATAACAGACACCCCGGAATACGGTGGCATTAAAACCTGTCTTGCAAACCTTGACAGGGCGGCGGAGCTGTCTGCGGCGGCAGTGGCAGAAATATTGGGGCATGACAAAATATAAACGGGAAATACGTTGATAAATCTGGAGGTATATATGAAACTTCTTCGTATCACAGCAGAAGGATTGCCATTATTCAGGGAAAAGTTGGATTTGTCCTTTTATGCACGGCAGAGAGTCGCAGAAGAACAAAAAAGTATTTTGTATTCATTGTTTTCAAATATTTATATGAACTCTGCAATTGGATTTATAGGTATCAATGCCTCCGGCAAAACATCAGTATTAAAGGCTGTTTTATTTGCATTGGGGATAATCAATAATGAGCCGATTAATCATATTGAGGCACGAGACATACTGGGAGATGCTCCAAAGGTTAAATTAAATACGTATTTCTTTTGTGAAACGACACATGAAATCTGTCGTCTGGAAACGGTTATCAGATCTCAAATGAGCAAGCCGGAGGGAATAAGCTACAGTATAATTTCAGAGTCTTTATGGACAAAAAGCGCAGATGAGGTTGTTACCCGTAAAGCCATGCTTGATTTTCAAGGCAGGAAGCCGGCAATAGTCAGAAACAGCAGTGAGGATTTTTTGCCGGATGACGTAAGTATTATGATTGCCAGAAACAAAAAAACGAAAGAATATGTACGAATTGCAAATCTTCTGAAATATACAAATGAAAATGTTCTGTCGTTTTCGGAAGATATTCCGGCAGAAGTCATTACATTTCTGGATCCGACAATTGAAAACCTGCATTTTGATAAAAATGACAGCAGGACATTAATCCGTTTGAAGTTCAGAGAAAAAGAAGAGATTGTCCTTAATAATCCGGTGGAGCTTAACAATTATCTCTCATCAGGTACGGTAAAAGGAATGATTACTTTTACACTGGCAAAGGAAATATTGCAAAGCGGCGGATATATTGTTGTGGATGAGATAGAGAATCATTTTAACAAGGAGATTGTAACAACATTGATGCGGTTTTTTATGGACAGTAAGCTGAACAAAAATGGCGGGATGCTCATTTTCTCTACACATTATCCGGAATTGCTTGATGAATATGAACGCAATGACAGTATATTTATTACCAGAAACCGTAACGGCATTACGGTGGAGAATCTGTCAAATATACTGAAAAGAAACGATATTAAAAAAAGCGATGCATACCAGAGCGGGTTCATTGAAGGTACGACTCCGGCATACGAGGCTTATATGCAGTTAAAGAAGAGTATTGCTTCGGCCCCTGTGTAGGAGGTGTCCATGGAATTAGCAGATTACAAGGCTTGTATTTGTGAGGGTTCGGCCGAAAATGCTGTCATGGATATACTTCTGGAGCATGAGCTTCTGAGTTTTACCAGAGAAGAGCTGATTGAGGAAGAAGTAATCCGCTGCAGGGAAGGTAGAAAATTTGAAGAAAAATACCTGAGAAAAGGGTTCAAAGATAAGATTTCTGTTATCAGAATCCTTGATTCAATACGTGAAAATTTCAAGCTGAGCAGGGCATATGCCGGCAAAGTGGATGTTATCAATATAGTAGCAGCTCCGGAAATAGAAATGCTGATTATTTTTGCTGAGGATAAGTACAGGGAGTTTAAGAAATCAGGGAAAAAGCCAAGTGTTTTTTGCAAAGAAGATTTAAAGATGACGCAGGTAAAGTCGTATGATTTTGTGAAAAATTACTTTAGTGACCCGATGGTTCTTGTAGCTGCCATAAAAAATATCATGAAATATCAAAAGTGCCAAAGGGAGAATACACATTGCTGGACCTGCTGCGGTGAAGCAAAGTGCAAACCGGCAGAGATTACATATATATTGACACGTGCCGTAAACAGCGGTAAAATTTAGTAAGAAATTGCCTGAAGGGAGAATACCATGGACGATTTTACAGTACAATTCAATAACATCCTTGTTCGGGCATATCATAATGTGCTTCTTATGGAAGAAACCAAAAGAAAGCACAGCCGCACAACCACATCCTTTCGCGGCAGGAATGCGATGGAGTTTCTCTACAAAAGCGAAAACGGAGAGAAAAAAATCAGTGAGATAGCAGAGTATCTCAGGATAACAAGACCATCTGCAACGTCACTGATAAACAAACTGGAAGCCCTTGATTATGTCAGACGAAGTGTGGATAAGCACGACGAAAGAAGCGCAATAATTTCGCTGACAAGACGCGGCAGGCTCGTGACGGCGCTGCAGATAGCCCACAGAAACAAAATCAGCAGCCAGATATGCGGGGAATTTACAGACGAGGAGAAGCAGGTGCTTTACAAAGGCTTTTGCAGGCTCAACGAAGTTTTTGAAGAATGTATAGATGTAATGGAAAACACCAGTTACAAAAATAATAAAAAAGATAAGGAGAAATAGTATGAAGCCGGTTTCACAGGAAGAATACAGGATTATGCAGGAAAAAGACTGGGAATGGGCCAAGGCCCTGATACAGTGTCAGATTGATGACAAAAGACCCGGAGTGCAGCATCTTACCAACAGACCTATAATCAACATCAAGCAGATGCTTGAATCAAGCGCCGAGATTTACGGGGACGGTATCGCTTTTTATACCAAATTTGAAAAAGGCCCGTATACCACAATCACTCACAGAGAGGTGTTTGACGATGTAAACGGCATGGGTACGGCTCTTATTGCCCATGGCATGAAGGACAGGAGAATTGCGGTAATCGGAGAAACCACATATATGTGGGGCATAGGGTATCTTGGCACTGTCTGCGGTACAGGCATTGTAGTTCCTCTTGACAAGGAACTTTCATACAAAGAGCTCAAAAACCTCGTAAATGAGGCGGAGTGCTCAGCTGTAATCTTTGACAAAAAAAGAGAAGCCACATTTGTTAAGATGATGGAGGAGGGCGAAACAGGCCTTGAGCTTCTGATTTCACAGGACAGAAGAGAATCGGCAGACGGCATCATCTCACAGTGGGAACTTATAGCAGAGGGCAAAGAACTCATAGCAGGTGGTGACAGAAGCTTCCTTGATGCGCAGATAGACAGTCAGGAAATGAGTATAATAATATTCACATCGGGGACAACCGGCATGGCCAAAGGCATTATGCTTTCGCACAGAAACATAGCTGCAGATCTGATGGTGTCACCGACACTGGTTGACTTCCTGCCAAGCGACATTTTCTTCTCGGTACTGCCTATACACCATACCTTCGAGTGCACCTGCAACTTCATAATGCCTCTTTACAAGGGCGGCGCAATAGCGCACTGCGAAGGACTTAAATATATAGTTAAGAACATACAGGAGGTTCATCCTACATTCCTGCTGGCGGTGCCTGCAATATTTGAAGCGCTGCACAAGGCAATATGGAAGGGAATCAGAGCTAAAGGCAAGGAAAAAACCGTAAGAAAAGCAATGAAGATATGCAAAGCCGCAAAGAAGGTGGGCATAGATCTTACCAATGTATTTTTCAAGGAAATCAAGCAGACCCTCGGCGGCAGAATGAGAATGATGATATGCGGCGGCGCTGCTATCAATCCGGAAATTTTAGAGGATCTGCAGGCATTTGGAATTATGGCTCTGCAGGGCTACGGACTGTCAGAGGCTGCGCCTATGGGTGCATTAAACCCTGAAAACAAGCCTAAGAGCAATTCGTGCGGTATTGCATTTCCGGGCTTTGATGCCAAAATCGCAGAGCCGGGCGCAGACGGAGTAGGAGAAATATGCCTCAAAGGCGACAATATCATGCTGGGATATTACAAAAATCCTGAGGCTACGGCTGAGGTTATCAGAGACGGCTGGTTCTATACAGGTGACCTCGGATATATAGATGATGAGGGATACATTGTAATAACAGGCAGGAAGAAAAACGTTATCATTACCAAAAACGGCAAGAACGTATTCCCTGAAGAACTGGAATATCAGCTTTCACTCTTTGATGAAATTGCAGAATCCATGGTATTTGAAGGAGATGCAGAGGGTAAGGACGATACTCTCATCGTTGCAGGCATATATCCTGACTGGAATATGATTAAAGAAATCCTCGGCGACAGGGCTGATGATGACAAAGAGGTTGAAAAATATCTGTGGACGCTGGTTGACAAAGTGAATGCAGAGAATCCGGGCTACAAGATGATTAAAAAAATCAACCTGAGGCATCAGGAATTTGAAAAGAACACCTCAAGAAAAATAAGGCGGTTTGTTGAGGAAAACAAAAAAGCTTTATAACAGCGAAGAAAGCTTTAACAGTGAAACTGTGGCATCGAAAGCTCATCCGATGCCACAGTTTTTTAAATGAAGTGTATAATCAGTGAGCAGCTTTTCCCGCAATATGGTCAATTGTTATTTCTGCCATAACCATTTTACCTGTTGAGTTGTTCATATATTGCATTGTAAGGCTAATAAAAAGACTGTCTGAAACAGACAGCCGTTTGATATAGATATTAATTTAGCACTTCTTTAGGAATTCCGCATAATCCCTGTTGAATTTTTCATGGTCTTCAAAGAACAGTCCGTGACCGCAGCCCGGAAAGATATCAAGAGTTGCATTCGCTATATGCTCTTCCATATATTTGCCGTGATCAGGAGTATAAAGCAACCCATCGCCACTGTAAGTAAGCAGCACAGGAATATTAATTTTTGGAAGTACATCTCTGTAATCCTTTACTGCCATTGCAATCCACATATTCAGCATACAGTGAGGGGTATTATTCTTGGCCTGTGCCATACACCATTTAAACATATCACTGTTCTGATCATATCCGGCAGCAAAGAGATTAGGAATGAATGCTTCACAGGCAGTATCCCAGTCCGTTGCGACCAATTCCATAAAGCCGAGATTGTCATATATGTTAAATGTTCTTGCCTGACCAAGCTGCCATTCATCATCTGCAAGAAGCTTAGGTGTCATATCTATCATGCAGGCGCTTTTGAGCTTATCATTTCCAAACAGTTCTATATAGTTAAGTATAATGCTTACACCCATTGACCAGCCGCAGACATTTACATTGTTAAGTTCGAGATGATCAATAAGTTCTCTTAAATCTCTGGCAAAAGTATCAAGTGACATTCTTTTTTCTGTTACTTCTGATCTGTCAGAGTCACCATGCCCCCTCAGGTCATAAGTTATAACTTTGTAATTTTTGGAGAATTCTTCAACCTGTTTTTTAAAATATCTTCGGCTGCATGTCCAGCCATGTATGAAAATTAAAGGCTCTCCCTGTCCTTTTACTTCATAATAAAGCTTACAGCCATCATCAGTTACAAAATATGCCATAAAAACCTCCTTAAAATATCAGACATTTCTTATTAATTAAATTATACTGCCTGTAGTATTGCAAGTCAATCTGTTGACGGAGATTGTGTGAAATTTCGGCAAAGGCATTTCGGCAAAGGCGCTTTGTTGAGAAAAATCAAAAAGCTTTATAACAGCAAAGTATTATTAACAATAATTAGGGCGACCGAGAGGCCGCCTGTTTGCTTGCAGAATTGAGAATAAAGATTATGAATCTCGCGTGCTGCCTGTTTTTTTGATGAAACGGCAGAGGCGTATGCATAATTTCGAAAAGAGAGCACTGCGATAAGAAGATTTTTGCAGGTTCTTTGTTTTCCTTGAAATTCCAAGCCTGAAATTCTGATGAGGAGATTGTTTTTTGTGAAAATTCCCTCGAAGCTCTTGACTTGAACATCGATGTTCAGTCTATAATTGAACGAGTAATGATTTTACGTTATTTGAAGCACGAGCAACCATTTCGGGTATAGGATATTACGATTCGCTGTCTTCAAATGTTATGAATTTAATAGGCAGTGCAACCTGAGTAACATAGGCCTCTTTATTGCTGCCGTGATTGGGAGGACCCTCCATATAGATATTGCGAAAATGTTTGTGAGGGGTCATGCCGTTGTCAGCAGCATACTTCAGAAGCCGCGTATGCACATCAGGCAGGTGTTCATAGGCGCCACGGTAATATATACAGATTGCGGCTACCTGAGGAAAAGCCCTGACAGATTCTCCGCTGTGCTTTGGATCTATGGGAATTGCATAGATGCCGTCGGTTTCGGAGTCTGTTGAAACTAAAGTGCACATCTTGTTTGATAGATCGGCAGTATAGTTTTTTAGAGCATGGATATAGGCGTTGCGAAGCTCTGCTGTTTTGCGGGCTATATCAGCATCGTGAAATTCGTGGCAGTACGCTGTAAACATGGGAAGCGTTGTATGGATAATCTGCGGTTCGGTTTCATTTGACTGACGAAGCTGCAGCTGTGCAATGTGCCGGTCAAGCTGACTGCGCAGCAGCACAAGGCGATTTATACATTCGCCAAGAGCATCGGTATTATTGAGATAGTTTTTTATTTCTGCCAGTGAAAGACCCAGCTCCTGAAGTGACCGTATCAGCCTTATATGTGCAATGTTATCGGCAGAATAATGACGAATGCTCTGACCCTCATATTTTGATGCGGGTGTCAGAAGTCCGAGATTTTCGTAATTGATGAGTATTCGCCTTGTGAGACCTAAGGCTTTAGTGACTTCTCCGATCTGGAACAGTTCTTTTTTGTCGCTTTTCATAGTGTGCTCCTGTGCATAACAAATATGTGAAATCAAGTTAAGCTGAATGAATCAAACACGGCTGTTCATTACAGAATATATTATATAGATTACAGGCTGGCGTGTCAACCGAAGCGGATAATACAAACAGTCACAAACAAGGAGGACAGTAAAATGGCATTAAAAGACAATTTTACGCAGGCTGTCAAAGGCATTACAGGTTATGACGGACCTGCCGAAAAACCCGGCAGGCAGACAGAAGATAAAGCAGGAATCAAGTCTGCGGATGTTATAGTGGTCAGCAAAGACAATCAGAACTACAGCTCAGTGATAACAAAGAGCATGACCATCACAGGGAATATACACAGCAGTAATGATATTCAGATAAACGGCAATATCAGAGGGGACATTGTCTGCGACAGGGACATTGCAGTAAACGGGCTTGTGCTGGGCAGTATCAAAGCCAAAAAACTCACTGCAAAATCCTGCATGATTAAAGGCGATATTAATCTTGCCGGTGATGCTGTACTTGAAGCGGAGAGCATTGTTGTAGGCAATCTGAATACCGTCAACCTTGAGCTCAGCGGTAAAATCAAGGGCAATATAGATGCCAAGGGCGTTGCGCAGCTCAATCCGTCAGCGCTGATTCAGGGGGATCTGAAGGCATCGCATATGTCGGCGGCTCTCGGTTCGAGGATAAACGGCCGTATAATTACGGATGACATTGATGATGCTGACTTTGAGATAGAAATGGATTTTGAGGTAGAGGAGTAACTGCAAAATGAAAAACGATACTGTATCAGAAATAAAAGAACCCG
>CAVJEY010000034.1:0-14634 GCA_963648745.1 Christensenellaceae bacterium Phil1 | reverse complement strand
AAAACCGCATATGCGGTTTTTTTCTATGCCTTTTTTGCGTGCCGGCGTTTTGAAACAGGAGGAAAAAATGAAAAGAAAAACAAGAATAACTGTATTAACTATAATCTTTGTGCTGATTTTATCAGTGACAAGCGCAAGCGCACTCACAGACTCAGTAAAATTTCAGCTGTATAGTGCGGCGCCTGCGTCGGTCAAAGTTGCTGCAGACGATGTGGCATATCTTAAACGTGTTGAAAAATACACATTCACCTATAAGGGAAGAGAGACCTTCAGCAACTTCAAAAGGCTTATGAAAAGCATTGACGGAAGTATTCTGCTTCCGCTGAGTGTTAAATGGGTATCCTCAAATGAAGATGTTGCAACCGTAAACAGCTACGGCAAAATCACGGGAATAAAGAAGGGCAGCGCATATGTATATCCTCTGCCCAAAGGGGTTTACTCATACAGATGCAAGGGAAGATACATAACCTATACCAGCGGTAATATTCTTGGTGAGATTAAAATTTACGGCGGAATAGGAGTCAAGGTTAAAGTAACTAAATAAAGGTAAGAGCGCCGGCACGTTTTTACTAATTCAGTTTATTTTCACTATGTTTTCTGATATACTGAAAACACATACAAGATTAGGGAGCAGAATATGTTTAAGATAATGGTAGCCGAAGATGACAAAAACACCTCCAAGCTTATGAAGGCAATCCTCACCAGAGGCGGGTATGAGGTGGTCTGCGCTTCTGACGGTGCAGAGGCGCTGGAGATGATGGACAGGCAGCACATAGATTTAATAGTTCTGGATATTATGATGCCCAATATGGACGGATACGAATTTACGGACACCCTGCGAAGCTGCGGAGACAACACGCCGATACTTATGGTTACGGCCAAGGAGCTTCCCGAAGACAAATGCAGAGGCTTCATTGCAGGGACAGACGACTATATGATTAAGCCTGTAAATGAAGAAGAACTGCTGCTCCGCATAAAAGCGCTACTACGGCGCGCGCGCATAGCAAACGAAAGAAAACTTTACATAGGCGGCGTTGTTCTTGACTATGACTCTCTGACCGTTACAAGAGATGGGGTTTCCCAGAGCCTGCCTCAAAAAGAATTTTATCTGCTTTACAAGCTTTTGTCTTATCCGGGCAAGATATTTACAAGAATACAGCTGATGGATGAAATATGGGGCATGGATTCACAGTCGGCCGATACCACTGTAAATGTGCATATCAACAGACTGCGCAAACGCTTTGAGGATTTTGAAGAGTTTGAAATCGTGGCGATAAGGGGCATAGGCTATAAGGCGGTGAAAACCTGTGAATAAATTAAAGGAAACATTTCAGAAATACCAGCTGCCTATTGCATACACGGGAGTAACAACAGGAGTTATGATCATATCCTTTGCAATTATGTTTGCAGGCAGATTTCTTCTGAAAAGCATAGGCTTTGTAGATGCTATTCCGAGATTGTGGCAGTTTATATCTCTTGCTTTCCTTGCAGTTGTCATAGGAGCTGTGGTGGCGGCGGTATTCAGCAGAATCCCGTTAAAACCTCTGCGCAAGATAGCGGAAGCGGCAGACAGGCTGGCTGCGGGAGATTTCTCGGCAAGAATAAATCTGAAAATGGGCGGGGAGCTGCAGGAGCTTAATACCAGCTTTAACAACATGGCAAACGAGCTGGAGCAGAGCCAGATGCTTCGCTCTGATTTCATAAACAACTTTTCCCATGAGTTCAAGACACCGATTACTTCCATACGGGGCTTTGCCAGAATGATAAGGGAGCACAGCCTGAGCAGAGAAGAAACCGATGAATACCTTGATATAATTATTGCGGAGTCGGACAGGCTTGTTGATCTTTCCACCAATGTGCTTAACCTGTCAAAGGTTGAGAACCAGACCATACTTACCAACAGCACGAGATTTAATCTCAGCGAGCAGATGAGGAGAGTCATAGTGCTTCTCGAAAACAGATGGGAAGAAAAAAACCTGTTTATAAATCTGAACTGCAGAGAGGTATATACAGACGGCAATGAGGAAATGCTCAAACAGGTATGGATAAACCTCATAGACAATGCAATTAAATTTGCCGATGCAGGCAGCGAGATAAATATTACAATACTGCAGAGGGCAGATTATGTATCGGTTACGGTTGCAGACAGGGGAGAGATAATAACTCCTGAGATTTCGGGCAGGATATTCGATAAATTCTATCAGGGAGACACATCGCACGGAGTCAAAGGCAACGGACTCGGACTTGCTGTGGCGGCTAAAATAGTCGGGCTTCACAAGGGCAGCATAAGCCTCATCAGATCAGATGAGGTACAGACAGCTTTTGAAGTGAGACTTCACACATAGATATATTATTTTTTGGAAACAGGGAGAAAAACTTATGGCAGTATTTGATGATTTTATGAAACTGGATATAAGGGTGGGCACAATAATTGAGGCAAAACCTTTTGCAAAAGCAAGAAAACCCGCATATCAGCTGAAAATTGATCTGGGAGAGGAACTTGGGATTAAAAAATCCTCCGCGCAGATTACTGAAGTCTACAATGCAGAGGATCTGATCGGCAAACAGATTATGGCGGTGGTTAATTTCCCGCCGAGACAGATTGCGGATTTCATGTCGGAGGTTCTGGTGCTGGGGACCTACAGCCGGCAGGGAGTGGTCCTGATTACTCCGGACATGGAAGTACAGAATGGAGACAAGCTGGGATAGAGTGCTGACTGCAAGACGGAAATAACACAAAAGCGGCCGTAACGGCTTATATTTGCACAGAGGTGGATATGATTGAAAAAGAACAGGTAAACTTTATAGAGGGAACTCCCGTTGCAGTGCGGGTGTATTCAATAGAGGAATATGAGCCTCACTATCACGAAAACTGTATAGAGCTTGTGCTTGTGCTCAAAGGCGATGCGTATATTATGGCAAGCTATGACAGATTTCATATGAAAGCAGGCGAGTTTGTTGTGATCAACAACGGCGACATACACTATATCAGAAGTGAATCGGAGAATGTGATTTTGTCTATGTATGTTGACCTTAACGCATTTGAGGATAAATGCAGATATATAAGGAATCTGTATTTTGTCTGTGAGAGCTTCAACGTAAACAATGTTCAGAGGGTCTATCTTCAGGAGCTGCGAAAGACAATCACCGCGATAGTCATGGAGGCGGCAGGCGGCGGGCATACCGACAGAATCAATGAAAGCATAAACCGGTTTATGGATATGCTTATTTACAGATTCGATCTTGCAAATTACCACAATCTCAGGGAGATATCCGAAGCTCAGCTTGAAAGATATCATCACCTGATCAGAGAGGCCGATGAAAACTACGGAGACAGGCTTGACCTTGAGGATATAGCCAGCAAGGAATTCATAGGCAAAAAATACATATCGCAGTTCTGGAAAAACATGACCAATATGAGCTTTACGGAGTTTCTTAATTCCAGAAGAAGCGAAAAAGCCGAAAAAATTCTGCTTACAACAGACAGGAGCATCAATGAAATATCGCTGATGTGCGGATTTTCGGATACCAAATACATATACAAGAACTTTAAGAAGTGGTATGACAAAACACCGTCCGCGCACAAAAAAGAATACGAGGAATACAAGCAAAAGGGCACCAGCATGAGAGAGTACAGCGGTGAGGAGTTTCTCGGACGTTTCGGCAGAGAGTTCGTATATGCCAGTGTTGATGAAGAAAAAGCGGATATTATCAAATCCACAGAGGATGCAATGAGCTGGCGCAAAAAATACGAATACGAAGTGCGCAAGTCCACAGGCACCAAGCTCAAACGCGAGATGATAAGAGAAAGCAGACAGGCTTCGGGACTTAAATCGGTATACCTGCCTCTGCTTGACAGCAATGTGGTAAAAGAAGAAAACGGAGATATATTTATCGACAACAGATTTATCGAAAAAGTGCTGACAGGTATGAAAGAAATGGGCATGATTTTGTACATAGAGATTGAGTTCAACAATCACAGCATCAGAGAGTGGAAGAAGATAATCAGAAGCTTTGCCAAAACCGCAGAGAGCAAAGGTGGTGAAAACCTGCTTCAGAACTGCAGGTTCATAGTGTACATAGATGAATTTGAAAAGGATATGCTGGTAAAAGAGCTGGCTGACGGTATTTCAGACGTAATAAATACAAAGAACATAGAGATGGCCATGCGGTTTGACTGAAAATGTGACAGTACAAAAACAACTGCTTCAGGTCCGGAGGAGAAATATATGTGGTTTATATTTGCAATGCTTTCCGCAGTGTTTGCGGCGCTTACATCAATACTTGCCAAGATAGGCATAGACGGTGTCAGCTCAAATCTTGCAACGGCAATCAGAACAGTGGTGGTTGTCGCTATGGCATGGGGGATGGTTTTTATTACAAATGCTCAGGGAGGCATATTTGAAATCAGCAAAAAAAGCTGGCTGTTTCTTATTCTGTCGGGGCTTGCAACAGGAGCTTCATGGCTGTGCTACTACAGGGCGCTGCAGATAGGGCAGGTCTCTAAGGTTGTACCGGTAGACAAGCTGAGCGTGGTTATTGCAATAATAATGGCATTTGTATTTCTTCACGAAGAATTTACGGTAAAATCCTTAATAGGGTGTGCGCTGATTGGAATAGGCACGCTCGTTATGGTGCTTTAGCACCGGTGTTGACAATAGGACAAAAATAAAAATGAAAATTGACAAGGTCATAAATCCCTTTGATGAATCGGGATTCAGTCCTTGTCTTTTTTATATACAAAAGTTAGAACCTGCGCCGATTGCAGACTCTGCATTTAGCTGATAACATTAGAAAAAAAGATGTCGGAAGCTTCTTGTCAGAGGAGTTTCAGTAAGTAAAGGAAGAAGGTTTGAAACTATTAAAAAGGTATTAGTATTAGGAGTTGGAGCTCAGGGCAGTGCAGCAGCAAAGAGACTGGATCTGGAGCCTAACGTGGAAGAAATTATTTGCGCGGATTATGATACAAAGGCAGTTGAAAACATCGTTGGCCAGCTCAGGAAGGCCAGAGGTTTGAGAGTTGATGCTCATGACAAGGACAGCATCGTAGCTGCAGCTCAGGGTGTGGATCTGATTCTTAACGGTCTGCCGCTTGAATGCACGAAGAACGTACTGGACGCAGCTCTTGAGGTAAAAGCCAATTATCAGGACTACGCGTCGACCATCAACATGGAGAATGTATGGAGAGAAAGCGAAGAAGCGAAGGCTGACAGGGATATCAGAGGCGAAAAGATTACCGCACCGGGGACTAAGAAATGGTTCGACAGCCTTAAGGCTCAGTTTGAAATCTACGGACCTAAGTTTGAAGCTATCGACAGACTTGCGATAGTAGGAACAGGCTCGGCTCCCGGACTCATCTGCTGTGCAACAAGAAACGCGATGAAGTATCTCGACAAATGTGATACTATTTATAATTTTGTATGGGAAGGCGCTATAGCCGAAAGATTCCAGCCGTTCTGGTGGTCACCTGTAACAGCGCTCACAGATATGAGTGAAGCAGGCATTGCTTTCGAAAACGGACAGTTCATCAACACACCGGCTTTTGGAAACCCTGTGAAGAGGCAGTATGATTACATGGATGAAGAGATCACATTCATGGAACACTCGCATGACGAACCTCTGCACTATGGATTCAATGCCGAAAAGTATTTTAAGGGATGCAAAAATGCTTACTTCAAATATGCAGGAGCAGGTATGGACTTTGCAAAACCTCTCAGCGAAGCAGGACTTCTGAGCCACGAGGAAAAAGATTTTAACGGCAGCAAGATAGTTCCGTTTGATTTCATCCTCAGTCATATTCCTCCGGCACCTAAATACAAGGAAGAAATACAGGAGATTATAGACGAAGGTCTGAAGAAAGACGCAGGCTGCATGGTCGTAGAGGCTTACGGGCAGAAAGACGGCAAGAATGTTCTCGTAGAGACCCACGTATCAGCGCCGGGTTTTGTGGATTCATTCGAAAAGGCAGGGATAACAGCAGAGATGTATCTGACAGGACAGGGCGGTTATCTGTTCTCCAAGCTGTTTCTCAATGACAAATTTGACCAGACCGGACTTATATCATCCGATATGCTTTCGTTTGAACAGGTGGATACATACTTTGAATATGCAAAAGAACTCGGTATTACAATAGATACAAAGGTTAAAGAATTATAGCGTAAGGCAGGTGAAATTGTGAAAAAAATACTTGTACTTGGAACAGGGGCACAGGGAACAACTGTTGCCAAAAGACTTGATGAAGAACCTAATGTAAGTGAAATAGTATGCGCCGACTACAACAAGGCGGCGGTTGACGAGCTGGTTTCCTCTCTGACAAAAGCAAAGGGAGTTCAGTGTGACGCATCAGATGTTGAGAGCATTATCAGATGCGCAGAGGGCGCAGACCTTATAGTTAATGCACTTCCTCTGGAGTTCGGCAAAAACGTGCTTGATGCCGCCCTTGCGGTTAAGGCAAACTATCAGGACTTTTCGTCAAGCAATGCATTTGATGATGACGTTATTATGGGCTGGGTAAGAGGTATGAGATACCAGCTTGAGGTATACAGCCCGAAATTTAAGGAAATCGGTAGGCTTGCAATAGTCGGAACAGGCTCAGCGCCCGGACTTATATGCTGCGCAACAAGAGATGCAATGAAATATCTTGACACCTGCGACACCATATACAATTTCGTATGGGAGGGAGCAGAGGCTAAGAGGTTCCAGCCGTTCTGGTGGTCACCCGAAACAGCAATAGAGGATATGAGACAGCCTGCGTTTGCATATGAAAACGGAGAAATCATCCTCAGACCTCCGTTTGAGGATCCTGTGAGGAGAAGATATGACTATATGGACAGAGAAGTGGTTTTCTTTAACCACAACCATGATGAGCCTGTGCAGTACGGCATCAATGCCGAGAAATATTTCAAAGGCTGCAAAAACGCATATTTCAAATATGCAGGCGTGGGAATGCAGTTCGCAGAGCCGCTTTACAGAGCAGGGCTTCTGAGCCATGACGAAAGAGAAGTCAAGGGACGCAGGGTAGTGCCTTTTGACCTTATAGTTGACAGCATACCGGCTCCGCCTAAGTTTGCAAGAGAAATCAAAGAAATAATAGACGAAGGAATTGTTTCGGATGACGGCTGTATGGTGGTTGAGGCCTACGGCAAAAAAGACGGCAGAAATATACTGGTGGAAAACCATGTGTTTGCGCCGGGACTTGTTGAGGCGTTTGAAAAAGCCGGCATGACAGGTGAGATGTATCTGACCGGGCAGGGCGGCTATCTGTTCTCAAAAATGTTTGTAAACGACGATTTTGAAATAACAGGTCTGATTACTTCGGATATGCTGCCGATGAACAATGTTGACAGATATTTTGAATATGCAAAGGAACTTGATATTACAATCGACACAAAGATAAAAGAACTTGACAATTAAACGAATTTACAACGCAGCAAAAGCAAGGGCATAATTTAGATGACAGACAGATAATAAGTCCTTGCTTTTCATTCAGACCTTTCAAAGCAAATGTGTCAAGGACAAAACATCTTTATTTAGTCAGAAAAGTTAGAATATGAGGCGATTGAAGAGAATCGGGATACAGTTTAACATATAGACATAAAATAAAGTTGGATAATTTCTGATAAGAGATAAGGAAGGTTTGATATGAAGATTTTAGTACTTGGAACAGGAGCACAGGGAACTACAGTTGCCAAGAGGCTTGACGAGGAGCCTGGCGTAAGCAGTATAATATGCGCTGACTATAATATGGAGGCCGTAAATGAGCTTACAGGCATACTCACAAAAGCAAAGGGAGTGAAATGCAATGCGTACAATCTCGATGAAATTATAGAATGCGCGCAGGGTGTTGACCTTATAGTTAATGCGCTTCCTCTGGAATTTGGCAAAAACGTACTTGACGCCGCACTCGCTGTTAAAGCCAACTATCAGGACTTTTCATCCACTACGGCATTTGACGAGGATGTTAATATAGGATGGATAAGAGGCATGAAATATCAGTTCGAGGTATACAGCCCGAAATTTGAAGAAATAGGCAGACTGGCAATCATCGGAACAGGTTCGGCACCCGGAGTTATATGCTGTGCCACAAGAGATGCAATGAAATATCTTGATACCTGCGATACCATATACAACTTTGTATGGGAAGGCGTTAAGGCCAAGAGATTCCAGCCGTTCTGGTGGTCACCGGAAACAGCTATACAGGATATGAGCGAGCCTGCATATACATACGAAAACGGAGAGCTGTTTGTAAGACCGCCGTTTGAGGATCCTATCAAGAGACAGTACGATTATATGGATCACGAGGTTACTTTCTTAAATCACTGCCACGATGAGCCTGTGCAGTATGCGCTCAATGCGGACAAATATTTCAAAGGCTGCAAAAACGCATATTTCAAATACGCAGGAACTGGTATGGATTTTGCGGAGCCTCTTTACAGGGCAGGGCTGTTTGACCATGAGGAGAGAGAAATCAAAGGCCGTAAGGTAGTGCCGTTTGACGTGATTGTTGACAGTATACCTAAGCCGCCTAAATTTGAAGAGGAAATCAGAGAAATCATAGAAGAAGGCATGGAAGCCGATGACGGCTGCATGGTGGTTGAGGCTTACGGCAAGAAGGACGGCAAGGATATTCTTGTTGAAAACCACGTATTTTCGCCGGGCATTGTGGAAGCGTTTGAAAGAGCCAAGATGACAGGTGAGATGTATCTGACAGGACAGGGCGGCTATCTGTTCTCCAAGATGTTCATAAACGGTGATTTTGATCAGTGTGGACTGATTTCATCGGATATGTTATCATTTGAACAGGTGGACAAATACTTTGAATATGCGGCAGAGCTGGGAATCAGACTTGAAACAAAGATTAAAGAACTCTAAGCGAGGTGAAGTAAGATGTGTGACAGTATTAGAATCATAGACAGAAAAAAAGGATAGCGTTTACAATTTAATATTAAGGAGGAAATTAAATGAGCCAGCATACACACGGAGTTGCAGGACTTAAAAAACACGATATCAAAGTATCGGGAATAGTGTTTATGCTCTACTGCCTTGTGGCAGCGGGAGCGTTTGGTATCGAGGAAATGATACCGGAATCAGGACCGGGAATGACACTTGTATTACTGATGGTTTTCCCTATAATATGGGCATACCCCATCAGTAATCTGGTGGCAGAGTGCGGAGCTGTACTGCCGTCGGAGGGCGGAGTATATGTATGGGTCAAGGAAGCCTTCGGAGAATTCTGGGGTTTTCAGGCAGGCTGGTGGGGCACAGTTTCAACATATATAACCAACGGTGTATACGTTGCGCTTGTTGCAGGATATGTAAGCCAGATGATACCTATGAGCGAGCTTGCGGTTCACGCAATAAAAATCGGAATGATACTTATTTTTACGATTATTAATCTTATGGGTCTCAAAGAAGTCGGCAAGGTCAGCACGCTGCTTTCGATTCTCATACTTCTTGCGTTTGCGCTGGTTGCGGTGGTTGGACTTATCAACTGGCAGACAAACCCTATGGAGCCTTTTATGCCGGAGGATTACAGCATATTTGACGGACTGGGCGGAGGCATATGTATCTGCATATGGATGTACTGCGGATATGAATGCATATCAAATATGGCAGGAGAGGTTAAAAACCCTCAGGTAATCCCTAAAGGACTCATGATAGCAATGCCGCTGGTGGCGCTTACATATGTGCTTCCTACACTTGGCGGACTTGCGTGTATGCCTGAAGGCAGCTGGGAACTGTGGTCAACAGAAGGCGGCTTCGGCGGCGAGTCGGTAGGCTATGCGACAATACTTACAACATATATGGGTCAGGCATGGGGCTATGTGTTCCTTGTAATAGCTATAGTATCGCAGTGCGCAATATTCAATACATACATGGCATCAGGTTCAAGAGGCTTCTTCGTACTTGCAGACGATCACCTGTGCCCGCAGTTCATGGTGAAGGTATCAAAGAAAAAAGGCGTTCCGTATATAGGCATACTTTCACTGGCAGTCGTTACATTTATTCTGTGCCAGTCGGATTTTACAACACTTGTAAGTATGGAAGTGGTGTTTATGCTGGCGCTTTATATAATACTGCCTGTATCGGTACTCAAGCTTAGAAAAAAACTTCCGATAGAAAAACGAAAGGAAAGAGGTCTGTTCTTTATCAGGGGCGGCACCGGCGCAATGATTTTTTACGCGGGATTTCCTATAGTGATTTCTGTAATAGCGCTGCTGGTAAACGGTACCGACTATATGACGACAGGGCTTATGGCTATATGCACGGGACCTGTGGCATACTGTATATTCAAGAGAATATTCGGAGGTCTTGCAGTAAGTGATCCTGAACATAATCCGATAAATCCCAGGACGAAGCTTGCCGTGGGAGATACAGTCAGAATAGGCGTGTTTATGATACTTGCCGGTGCCATGGCGTTCCTTGGACAGTTCTGGCTCAAGTGGTATGAAATCGACTACGGCGAATGGGGACCTGACGATTACGATGTTTTCTGCAACAGCATACCGCAGGTTATCGAGTGTCTGAAATGGATAGGACTTGCAGTGGCCGTATTAGGTATTATAGTGGTTATTGCCGGCAGAAAAAAGGATGCTCCGCTTCCTGAAAAAGAAGCTGACATAGATGCCCTTATGGACAAATACCTCAATGAAGAAAAACACGATTTATAATATAGAATAGTTTGACAAACAGGGACTGCCGTACACAAAGGGCCAAAGGTGTGCGGCAGTCTTGCCGTCTGATCAGATGCGTTAGAGCTATAGTTTGTCAAGATTGATTATTATATCTTCAGATTGCCTGTCGCCAAACAATCCTGCCATATAGATTGGCAAATATATGCACTTGTTATCTGCTTCTACATTTGACAGTGAAAGCACATAACCCTTATTTATTGAATAATCTTTTGAATCCAGAAGATTGTCCAATGCCTTATGTGTTTTGAAATCTTTCCCTGACTTGATTTCCAAAGGGAGAATCTGAGTGTCGTGTTCTATGAGAAAGTCAATCTCCCCAATGTTTTTGTTCCTGAAATAGTAAGGAGTTATTTCAGAAGCTGATAATTCTTGGGCAATATAATTCTCAAACAGTGCACCGTTGTTGATGTCACAGTCAGGATTCATATTGAGCAGTTCTCTGCTTACATAATCAGGGTAGCATGATGTCAGCAATCCAACATCTCCCATAAACAGTTTGAACTTGTTTGTGGATTTAGACAGGATTAGCGGAGATTTGGGCTGATCGGATATATATACCGGGATAGCTACGGCAGCATCTTTGAGCCAAAGAAAACTGTTTTCATAGCGGTCAAATTTAAGCTCTTTATTAAGTTGCGTGAAAATGAATCTTCTGTTTTGCTGATTAAGCTGTGCGGGTATAGAATCAAATATTGAAATAATTCGCAGTTTCTTATCATCGTTTTCGTATTTGACAAAATCAGCTTTATATTGGCGAATAATATTCTGCTGTTCATCACGAACCGCACGCAGATTGCGAACGCTGATGAATTCATTAACTGCAGATGGCATTCCACCGCAAATCAGGTAATAGTAAAATACGTTTTGCATACGCCGGTGAATTATTTCATCAACCGGCTTCAGGTTGTTGAAACAGTCCCTGAGATGGCTGATAGTATTGTCGCCGATTCCCAGTGCATCAGCAAACTCAAACAGTGTCATTGGGTACATTTGAAACATATCAATGTACCCGACAGGAATGCTCTTAATCCCCTTCAGTTCAACTCCAAGGTTGGAGCCGCTTAGTATAAATCTGTACCTGCCTTCATCAACCAGAAACTTGATTTTAGTGATAATATCCGGATACAGTTGGATTTCATCAAGAAATATGACAGAAGTTCCTTCTGTCAGAGGAGCATCCGAATAAAGTGCCAGCCTCATTGAAATATCTTCGGCGTTGCTTAGCTTGGAAATTGCGTTGAGAATATCTTCTCTTTCCTGAAAATTTATCTCGAAATATGAAATATTGTTTCGTTGCAGCATCTCGCGTATAAGATAGGTTTTGCCTACCTGACGGGCACCGTATATCAGCAGAGCTTTACTGCTTGTGTCTATCCATTTTTGAATTTGATCTTCATATTGTCTTTTCATCGTTTAATCCTTCCCTTATGATTATTATCATACAGGAGATTGCCCGGCTTTGCAATAATTTATAAATATATTTTGCCCCGTTTTTCTTAAAAAAATTATAGAGTTTTGCCCCGTTTGTAAAAATTATGCCAAAAAATCTGTTGAAAGCAGGCTGTATAAATATGCCCGAAGCAGTTTTGCAAATACACTTGATTTATGCTATAGAGGAGGAATATAATAGATAGCAGATTATACAAGGAGGTATCGTTATGAGAAAAAATCTTGGAGTGAATTCATATATGTATCCTATGCCCGTCCTTATAATTGCGGCATATGACAGGGACGGCAGACCCGATGCCATGAATGCGGCATGGGGAGGCATCAGTGGCGCAGACAGAATATCAATGTGCTTAAGCCCCGGACACAAAACAGTTAAAAATATACTCGAAACCAGGGCTTTCACAGTAAGCTTTGCAGATGCGGCGCACGTTGCCGAATGTGACTATGTGGGCATAGTTTCAGCAAACGATGTTCCAGACAAATTTGAAAAATCAGGCTTTCATGCGCTTAAAAGCGAGTTCGTAAACGCACCTCTGATAGAGGAGCTTCCTATGGCTCTTGAGTGCAGACTTGTCAGCTACGATGAGGAATCTCACTGCATGATAGGGCAGATAGTGAATGTATGCGCAGATGAAAGCATTGTCACAGAGGACGGAGGCATAGATGTAGCTAAGCTTGCGCCTATAGCCTATGATCCTGTTAACCATTACTATCACGTTCTCGGCGACAAGGTGGGAAACGCTTTTGCCGACGGAGCAAAGCTGAAATAACATACAGACATTAAGGAGCTTTTGATGAACTACGGAATAACAGCAAGAAACATAGCGCTATGTATAATATTCACTCTTATAACCTGCGGAATATACGGCATCTACTGGATGATAAAAATAAACGATGAAGTGAATCTTCTGGCAGGGGAGCCTGATGCCACAACAGGAGGAATGGTGTTTCTTTTTTCCATCATAACCTGCGGCATATACGGACTTTACTGGCAGTACAAAATGGGAGAGCGCTGCGACAGAATCAGAGGAGTGAACGGCAGCTCAAATGTTTTGTATCTGATACTGGGGATTATCGGATTTTCAATAATCAGCATGTGTCTTATGCAGGATACGGTTAACAAAAGAGTTGAATAGGAAATGAGGCTCTGCGGTCAGATTTGCGGCAGGGCTTCTGAGATTTTATGTATGACTGCAAAAGGCAAAAAAACAATTAAAACCGCATTGATTCTTATTGCAGCAGGGGTGTGTTATCTTGCGTGGATCAGACTGACAGGGCTTGCGCTGCCATGTGTGTTCAGGAGCCTGACAGGCTTCAAATGTCCGGGATGCGGCATTACTACCATGTTTGCAGCGCTGGCATCACTGGATTTTAGAGCATCGTTTAATGCAAATCCGTTTCTGTTTGTCACAGCGCCGTTTCTGTGCGGTGAGATTATATACCGGGAATATCTCAAATGTAAAGATATGAAAGTACCAGGAGCGCACGAGGCGGCAGTTATATGCTACGCAATAGCCTTGTGTATTTTTGGCATTGTAAGGAACCTTGCAGAGTACGGAATACTATAATATACAAAAAGGAGTTACAGCTTGGACAAAAAACGACTGACATTTATTCTTATGTTCGTCCTCGTGCTTATGTGGGGACTTGATTATTCTGTGGCAAAGAACGCTCTTGAAGTGTTCAGGCCGCTGAATCTCATGTTTTTCAAGTATCTTGGCGGGCTTATTGTAATAACTATAATCAAGGTTATCGCAGAACGCAAATTTACAGTCAGAAAAAAAGACATTGTATTTTTTGTGCTGTGCTCGCTTACAGGACAGGTGCTTTACTACTTCTGTGAGTATACTGCCATGGAATACATACCTGTGGCGCTGATTACAATTATACTTTCGTTTGTACCGATTATATCAATTCTCATAGAGAGGGTGTTTTTCAAAACCAGACTGTCAGTAAGAATAATTGCAGGCCTTGTTATATGTGTTATGGGAGTGGGTCTTGTAATCGGGGCAGATTTCAAAAGCCTGTTTCAGGGCAGGATACTTGGCTATCTGCTGGCCTTCGGAGCCGTAATATCGTGGAATATGTATAATTTTATCACCGCGAAAATTTCCCGGACATATACGGAGCTTACCATGGCATTCAACCAGCTTTTCTGTACGGTGCTGATATCGCTGCCTTATGCCGCTGCGGTAATGCCGCCGGCAGAGGCTTTTACCCCGC
Source organism: Christensenellaceae bacterium Phil1 (assembly GCA_963648745.1). Classification (GTDB taxonomy): domain Bacteria; phylum Bacillota; class Clostridia; order Peptostreptococcales; family Anaerovoracaceae; genus UMGS973. The sequence continues at coordinate 268 of CAVJEY010000034.1, read as the reverse complement.
AGATTATATTGAGCCTTGCGTATCTTGGAGTGGGAAGCGCGGGTACGGGATACCTCATATATGTCAGAGGAGTCAAATATCTGGGACCTACAATATCATCTCTTTTCAGCAATTTTCTGCCTGTGACATCTACATTTTTCGGCTGGCTTATACTGGGTCAGAGCATAGGCGGCATGCAGATTGCAGGAGGCGTTATAGTCATTCTGTCCGCCTGCTATGTTATTATTGAGAAGAGCAGAATGCAAAAGCAGGAGCTGATGCTCAGACT
>CAVJEY010000033.1:0-14727 GCA_963648745.1 Christensenellaceae bacterium Phil1 | reverse complement strand
CGGTCACGCTCCCCGTTATATGTGCACTAATTCAAAACAACCGATTTTTCTGTGGGTTCATTATATCATATTGTCGCAATATTTCGCGTTTATTTCCACTTATTTATTATGTTTTTGCCGTTAAAACCTATTATCGTTTCGCTTTCCCTTAAATATCAGTCTCTTAAGAAAACAATATAAACTGAGCCTCCAGTCTGCTGATACAGTAACCGCCTTTTTAAGTATTACTGCATATAGCTTTGAATATACCTGTTGAGCTTTTCTTCGGTATCAACACCATATGTGTCCGCTACATGAGTAAAATAGTTTCTGATTTCATCTTTGCTGATAATTTCTCTGGCCGGCTCTGATGCCTCATATCCCTCTCTGGCATTTTTCCACGGCAATTCCTCATGGGTTATACTTTCTAAAGCCTTACCGCTATATTTTCCAAAGGTATTGATTACTAAATCAATAACCTTTCTTTCCTGCTCGTTCAGTTCTTCAAATCTGTCTTTGAATATTGCAAACCGGTTATCGTCTATCGGGTTATACTTAAAATCTTTGAACAGATTATACACATCTTCATAAACAGGTCCATGGGTCCATGCCATACAATCCTCCTCATACAAAGGCTTGCCAAACATAGCCATATAAATTCCCTGTACGAAATACAGTATCTTTTGCAGTGCCAAAGGCGTAATTTCTTTCATCTGTTCAAATACATAGGATATCGTCAGCAGCATTTTATCCGAAATGCAAAAAAGGCCTGCTGTTTTTTCAGCTGCTTTCATAGCCTTATTATATGCTGTTTCACCCATTTTTTCTGCATTCTCATTCAGTAATTTAATCATATACGCAGGTGATGAAAGAGCTTTTTTAATAATATCGGAATACTCCTTTGAAGGCATCTGGCCTGATAAATATCTGGTAATTGTTATTTCTCCAAAGCCCAAGGCAATTGATAAAGGCGCCTTTCCGATATTATATATGGCCATTATTTTCTGAATGTCGTCAATGCTTACTATACCTTCTGCATTACGATATTGTTCATCAATTGCTTTTATATTTGCATCTAAAAGCCCCGGAACATCCATTTTCTCCCCGCATTCATCACATATTGCAACGGTAATTTCAAATTCACAGGTTTTATCTCTGATTACTTTCTGTACAGTTTTTTTGTGCAGTTTATATGATGTTTCTTTCCTGCATTCTGTGCAGAAATCAAACATTCTCTCCTTTGCCATTTTATTGTCCTCCTGTTTTTTTACTTCCCTCTCTCTAACATCTATCTGAATTTATAATTTAACGGGTATTTTTGCTTATGAAATGAAATCACGATTACATACAATGATTCCAGTTTATTAAACTTGATATAAAGCGATACCTGTTCCTCTTCAGAACCAAATCTGTTTAACAGTTTCACATCTCTCCCGAATACATATAATAATTCATGCTCATATCCTTTATGGGTATTATGTTTTATCTCTGAAAAATCGGCAGCTTCAAGGCTCAGCAGTATCTGTTTTCTTTGTTCCTCACTGATAACATATTCCACAAACAAATGCTGATTATCCTGCCGGTTTTCGTTCATTGCTATTCTATATCTGCCGGCATTAATTGCTTCTTTTACATCTTCAAGATACATTTCAACATCTTCTATTGTAACGTTCACATCTCGCCCTCCACCTTTTATGATTGCTTTTTTATTTTTTTCTATCACAAGTATACGTCAATGATTGTTTTTTGTCAATATCATATCATTTGAATATAATGAACTCTTTTTTGTTCATATAATACCGCAAAATCCACAGCAGCTATGCCATTTACCGAAATGACACCTTTTACTGTGGATTTTACCGTTACATTATGAAATTTAATTCTAATCAGTTCTACTTTATGTACATATTCAAACAGTTCATCGATGCAACATAGTGATAGTCGATCCTGTCAGTAATTCCCCGTATAATCCGTATTCCGTACTGACTGTCGCTGTACTTGTACTCCAGCGGATTAAACTTCCTGCCGTTATCCCTGACTGACAGACAGCCGCTGTTATTATCATTTAGCACAAGCCTTATATCTATAAAGTGGTTTTTCCTGCTGTCCTTGTAGCCATGCTGCACAATATTGCCTGCAAGCTCCTCCAGCGCCAGACAGATTCTGAACACCTTATTGCGCTCAAATCCCGACTCCGCACAAAATTTCCTCAGCTTATCACAGGCTCCAGCCACATCTTCCATATTATCCGCTACAGATATCTGGCACACTCTCCTGTTTTCCTGCTCGAAGTCTTTTTCTGTTGCCATAACATAATCCAGAATACCGCCGCCTCTGTATTTGTGAAGAAACGGCATAGTCGCAGCAAAAAACAGAATTCCCGCGGCAAACTTACCAAGCCATATTCCGTTAAGTCCAAACAGATTTCCCAGCACAAATGCGCTTAAAACCCATGTTGCAAAGCTGTAAAATACACATACCGCATTTGAAAGCATAACCTTTCTCGTTGAAAGATAGTGATACATCAGAAGCAGTGAGAATATATCTCCCGGAAGCGCAACAGCATAGAATCTCAGGCTCACAACAGTACATTCAAGTGTTGCGGCATCGGCACTTAGCATACCCGCAGAAATTGCAGGCGCAAATATGAATATAATGAGGCCCATGCCGCAGGCCAGAATCATACCGTACCTGAAAGCAACTTTAAATGATGCCCTGAGAGCTGTTTTATCACGCTCTCCGTAAAACATGCCGCTGAACACCGCAATGGTAGAGGTAACTCCCATCAGCACCGCATCGGCAAAGGTTCCCACCGTATTCTGAACAGAAAAAGCGGCGACTGCCATTTCACCTGCGGCAGCGGTAAGCATGTGATTGAGAATAACCGAGGTACTGCAAAAGCTCACACGATTAACAGCGCTGGGAAGCCCTGTATAAATCATTGAAAGCGTTTTTGCCGCTCCCTTTTTTATCCTTACAAAATGAAATAGTCTGTCTTTTTTTCTGAAATAAAGACTCAGCGACATCAGCGCAAGCAGATAGCTGACAGAAGTCGCAAGTCCTATCCCAAACAGGCTGCCGTGAAGCACAAGCCCCACAATCAGGTCAAGAGTAATATTGACAGCAGACATTACAACAGCGCAGACAAATCCGAGGATTTCCGCTCCGTCAAGGCTGTAATAGGCTGTCACCACCTGCAGCAGCATAATAGGGATAACTCCGATGCCAAGACCTCTTATATAGCCTGCCGTAAGCTCGATGTAATCTCCCGAAGCTCCCAGAAATGACGCAATTGGCTCAGCCGCCGCAAGAAGAATCGCCATCATAATTATTCCCGATATAACCGTAAGTACAATGGCGCGGGTAAAGTTCTCCCTTGCCTCATCGTAGCGGCCCTCTCCTGTCATAACAGCACATTCGGCCTTGCCGCCGTTTGAAAATATACCGCCTACAGAGGCTATAATCATAAATACCGGCGCAGCATATCCGAAAGCCGTCATATTATCCGCTCCAAGACAGTTGCCGACCACAACTCCGTCTATCACAGAGCCGCACATTGCAACTATCCCTGCAAAAATCATCATATACATCATGGAGCGAAAGGATTTTGATATAAGGTTGCTGTTCATATTATTTCCCCCAGTCCTCTTCAGCCAGCTTGAAGAAGAAACGTCTGTGAAATTCATTATTTATAATATGCACCGGCTTGAGCTGCGCAGGGTTTCTCCCCTTCATAACCATCAGGTCATAATAGAACATATAGGTTTCCGGCTGCAGTATCTCAAGCTCCGTCTGTCCGCCTATTCCCTTTTCGGTGTAGCTCTTAATATCCGGCGAGTACTTTTCTAGGTTTTTGTGAAGCGTCTTTCGTATCTCCTCTTTTTTGACCTCCGCGGAAGCCTTGCCAAGCTCAAACAGATATATGTATCTCGGAAGCGCAGCATCTGTGTCCGGATATACCGAATAGTCTACCAAATCCAGTCCCAGCTGTTCTGCCGTATCTGTCGCCGCCTTGGTAAAGGACTGCTCTGTGGTATGATCATCTATAATTTCTGCAACCTGATCTATTCTGTACTGGAAGCATATCAGCGGCAGCTCGTTGTATTTATCCATTACCCTGATGCAGTCGCGCATACGATAGCGGTAAAGACCGTTGAGATTAGTCATTATAATTTCGTAGTCTCTGCCCACCTCAAGCTTATCCATAGTCACTATCTTTGAAAAATCATCTTTCGCATCTATAGGCAGAAACTCATAAAACATACTGTTTGGCAGAAGCGCGCTGTCCTTGCTGCCTATGGCAACCGGCACAGAGAAGCACCCCTCCGTAGCGTTTAATCCCGAAAAATAGAACTGCACGCTGTCATCGACATAACGCTCCTTTATCTTCTGTTCATATATTTCAAAGGCACCTGTCCCTACCCCGCTTATAATCTGCAGGTTTTTCCATACCTTTGTTGCAAACGGAGTATCAAAACCCTGCTCAAATATGCTGCGAAGCTCTGCCGCGCGCTCCGGCATAGGAGTAATCTTTTTCATAAGGGACTCCCTTACCTCCTGCGGCATCTGAATATCACTGTTAATAATTCCTGCTTCAATATCGTCCACAAGCATCTGCCAGTGATTTTCTATATAGCGGAGTATCTCTGCCGCAAAGCTGAAGAAAGTGCAGGAAATCTGCGTAAGCCCCGACTCCGCAAGAGCAAATCTTGCCTGAAGATAGCGGGTATCCGTATTCTTTTCGGGGAATATGGCCTCAAACGGAGTTGAGGATATCTTGTCGACCACCGGCTTCATCTCTCTCATAAACAGAGCCGAAAGCGAGCCGTACTCCTTGCCTTTTTTCATCTTCACCGTCTTGCACTCCATAAGCATCATAGCGCGGCCCTTTTTCCATTCAGGACTCAGATTTTCCTCTTTGATACCGCTGCAGATACCGGAATTGTAAAAGGTGTGCACCTGCATAGTGTTCTTGGTCATTGGAATAATCTTGGGATTTCCCAGTGACCCGGAGGTTTCACAGTAAATATCTATATCATATGCTGTTATGAGATTATCCTCATCATTGTTTACCATACGGAGAATATATTCTGCGTAATCATCATAGATAGAAACAGGGACGCGTTTCTGGTATTCCTCTATTGATTTAATGGAAGCAAAGTCGTATTTGCGCCCTATCTCCGTATCCTTATTGTCATCAAGGATTTTCATAAGAAGCGCTTCGTTTATCTGCATTGGATTGAGGCTCTCCTGTCTGAGAGTTTCCAGCGCCTTTACACCCTCTGCCGCCGAATAGCCGTTAATCTGTTCTGTGGTAAGCTTGTTTAAATCCATCTTTACTGCTCCTTTCGTTATACTCTGCAGCTTTCTGTGTAAATTTTAACATACCGGCTGCAATATTTACAACAGTGATATTCAAATCCTCACTTTTCATCACACAATCAGCAGAATTTCATAATATATCAGGTAGACTAAATTACCGGGAGGAATTATTATGCCAAGCATATATTTAAGTCCGTCTGTTCAGGAATACAACGAATACATAACAGGAGGCAGCGAGGAATACTATATGAACCTCATTGCCGACGCTATGGTTTTGTATCTTAGAGCAAGCGGCATCACCTTCACAAGAAACAACCCAAACGATACGCTTTCACAGGTCATAGCCCAGTCAAATGCCGGAGATTACGGACTGCATCTGGCGCTTCACTCAAACGCGTCACCCGAAAACATGGCGGGAATGCTGCAGGGTCCCGATGTGTACTACTATGCAGCAAGCTCTGAGGGACAGAGAGCCGCAAACATAATCGCACTAAATCTCAAGGACATATATCCAAACCCGAACCTTGTCGCTGTTATCCCAAATACCACCCTTGCGGAGCTGCGAAGGACAAAAGCCCCTGCTGTGCTGGTGGAAATCGCCTACCACGACAACCTTGAGGACGCAAACTGGATAATCAACAATATCAATCTCATAGCAAGAAACCTTGTACTTTCCGTCACAGAGTATTTTGGAATTCCATTTGTCGAGCCGTCGTGATATACTTATATCATCCCAGATTTGCGAGGTAACAGATGACACTTGAAAAAACACTAAGCGAAATATTTGAAAACAGAACACTTGTAAGAATGATTGCAGGAAACAGGCGCAAAAAATCTCTTGAATACACAAAAGTAACCATCAAGCCTGTAGTTATAAAAAACGAGTACCGGTATCAGGCAGAATACAATTATGACAAAAAAGTCACACACCTCAACCTTAATGAGGATGAAATACTGAGCTTTGCAGTGTCGCTGCTTGACGATTTCAAACAGCTCAACATATTTACAACATCGGGAGAGGTGCAGGTACTTGCCTCAAAAGCAGACAATCCGAGGATCACTTTCCGAAAGACAGAAGCAAAAACAGCAGAGCTTTCACACAACAGAGATAAAAACTATCTGATTCCCGAAGGCACACCCTGTGATTTTCTTGTCAGGCTTGGGGTTATGAACAGAGACGGAAGCGTCAGGCCAAAGCATTATCATAAATTCCGCCAGATAAACAGATTTCTTGAAATAGTCGAGGACTCTTATTCTGCGCTTCCGTCAGACAGAACCATCAGAATTATAGACTTCGGCTGCGGCAAATCATATCTTACTTTCGCGCTTTACTACTATCTGCATATAATTAAAGGGCGCGATGTCAGCATTGTAGGACTCGACCTCAAAAAAGACGTTATCGATTTCTGCAGCAAAACGGCTCGCGAGCTTGGCTATACCGGTCTGTCATTTCTGATGGGTGATATTGCAGATTACACCAGCGACAATGCGGATATGGTCGTTACCCTCCATGCCTGCGACACCGCTACCGATTACGCGCTTATCAATGCCGTGAACTGGAACACCAAAGTAATACTTTCCGTTCCTTGCTGCCAGCATGAGCTGTTTTCACAGATAAAAAACGACCTGCATCAGCCTATGCTCAAATACGGAATTATCAGAGATAAGTTTACGGAGCTTCTGACAGATGCGCTGAGAGGGCTCAAGCTGGAGGAAATGGGCTACAGGGTGTCGATGATAGAATTCACACCTCTTGAGCACACATCCAAGAATATAATGATTAAGGCCGTAAAGGGCGTGCCTTACAAAAAACTTCAGCAGAAAGCTGCAGATGAATACAACAGACTCAAAGAATTCTATAATGTAAATCCTGCAATAGATATGCTCAAAAAATGCTGAAAGCGGCCATGCGGCCGCTTTTTCAATGTCTTTACCGGCTTTATCTGAAGCTTGTATATACCTTGCCCGGCTTCAGCTTATATCCTTTCAGAAGTCTTAATTCCTCAACAGTCACAAGCTGATATCCCTGTGATACAAGCTGCGGTATTATGCGCTTTGATGCATCTGCCGTCGGCTTGTAAAGATCATGCATCAGAGCAATTGCTCCGTCATATGCTCCGTTTATAACTGAGCTGTAGGTCTTTGAGGAGTTCTGGGTTTCCCAGTCTCTTGTATCTATCGACCACAGTATTATAGGCATTCCCACCGAGTTTTTAACATTGGATGACTGATCCCCGCCCGGAGTTCTGCATACGGCAGGGGCCTCTCCTGTCTGTTTTTTGACGGCACTGTTGCATCTTGAAATCTGAGATGCAATCTGTGAGGAATTCATCTGACCGTACCAGCCGTGATTCCACGAGTGGTTTCCAATCTGACATCCCATATTGTACGCCCTTTTAACCTGTTTCTTAAACGATGAAACTCTGTTTCCCACTACAAAGAAGGTAGCAAGTCCGTTATATTTCTCGAGTGTGTCTAAAATTGTGTCTGTATTAGCCGAAGGGCCGTCATCATATGTAAGCGCAATGGCTTTTTTGCTGCCGTATACAGTCCTTACAAGCACTCCGTTATCATCAAATGTATAGACGTTGTTTTTTATTTTGTGCATACCGGTATACATCTTGCCGGTTGTTCTGCCAAAGTAGTATTTATTGCCGGAGATTTTAGTAAAGCCCTTGTACATTTTGCCTGTGGTTTTGCCGAAATAGTATTTGCTGCCCGATATTTTGTGAAAGCCCGTATACATTGCAGAAGTTTTCGGGCTGAAATAATATCTGTTTCCGTCTATATCCTGCCAGCCTGTAACATATTTGCCTGTATCGTCGGCATAATATGTTTTGCCGTTCTCATTTATCCACCCTGTTGTTATCTCCTGCTCAGGAGCTGACGGCACCTGCGCCTCATCAGCGTATACAAAAATGCTCAATGGCGCCATAATGCTGAGTACTACTGCAACTGCTGTAACTAAACTTAGTATTTTTCTTCTCATTTCTCTTCCTCCCATGAATTTATATCCCGGTCTTTGATCTCATCCTGCGGATTTTCAAAACCGGATTAATTATACAACAGTCTGCTTCACTGTTCAACAGGGAAAAACTGCCCCATTGCAGCAGATCACAGAATCCTGTAATTGTATACGGTTTTGTATTTTGCAAACATAGCAAACGCAAGCACAAGCGTTACCGCATCCGCAAAAGCCGGAACAAGCCACACGCCTGTCATTTCAAGCATCCATCCCAGCAGAAATATCCCGGCAATAACCATAACAAGGCCTCGTGACATTGATATTGCCGCAGATATGATACCGTTGCCGTAGGCTGTAAAAAATCCTGATGCAAATATATTAACACCGCAAAACAGCACCGCTATCGCCAGAAATCTGGTGCCTGTAAGTGCCAGATCAAACAGCTCGCTTCCAGGTCTTTCAAACAGCATGACTATGTATTTTGCAAACACCAGACATATAACTGCGCTTGCAGTGGAAGCCGCTATTGTAAACCATCTGGAATATCTGATAAATACGTTAACCTTGTCGTATTCCTTCGCTCCGTAATAGTAGCTTATCAGCGGCGATACACCGGTAATATACCCCAGATGGAAAGACGTCAGGAAATAGAATATGTTAAGCACTATGCTGACCGCCGCAACACCTGCTTCTCCTGTAAACCTTATGGCCATAAGATTAAAGAAAAACGTGGCAATTCCGGCGGATGATTCGCTTACCATTTCAGATGAGCCGTTTACAACGCAATGACCCAGGTACTTCCAGTCAACAGTAAATTTCCTGAAGGAAAGCTTCGTATCTCTGAACAGAAAATATGCACCGCCTGCCAGCATAACCGTTACAAGACCCGCAACATTTGCATATGCTGCTCCTCTGATACCCATATCAAGCGGCCCCATCAGTATATAGTCGAGCATCAGATGAACCGCGCCTCCGGAAATATATAAAAACAGTGTGAAACCGGGACTTCCGTCAACCCTGATGAAATACTCAAACAAAAGCCCTATAAACGCGGCGGGAAAGCCCCATACCAGTATTTTGAGATACTCTGTGCAATAGCCTTCAAGCTCTGCCGTAGCTCCGAGAAATTCTATTATCTTATCCATGAACACAAGGCACAGAGCAGTAATAATCAGCCCTATAATCAATGCTGCAACGCATATAAGGGTGTATTTCTCATCTGCTTCTTTCTGGTTGCCCTCACCCATTTTGATTGCAACTATGGCACTTGACCCTGCTGCAAGCATTACTGCAATTCCCCACATAATCCCCTGCGCAGGATAGGCTATCGAAAGACTCGCCAGCGCCGTCTCACCCACAAGATTTGCAACAAAAACAGAATCAAAGCCGTAATAAAGAGCTACAACTATCATCATAAGCACTGACGGCCATACAAACTTTGCAAAGCTTTTTATATTAACACCATTATCAAAAATATGTTCCATGTGCCTCTTCTCTTCTCTTTTTTTTTATGGTAAAGTATATTGTAGCCGTATAGTCAATATTTAATTTCAAAAAGGTGCTCATATGGAAACTATCAAAAAAAAAGCAAAGGGATATTTCACTACCGGAGAATTTGCAAAGCTGTGCAATGTCAGGAAGCAGACTCTGTTTCATTATGACAATATAGGTATTCTGAAGCCTGAAATAACAGGTGAAAACGGCTACAGGTACTACTCCGCAATGCAGCTTGATACATTTAACGCCATATCAATGCTCAAAGAACTGGATATGCCCCTTGCCGAAATAAAAGAATATCTCAACAACAGAAATCCTGATGATTTTGTGACGCTTCTCAGGCAGCAGCTTGTTCTTGCCGATGAAAAAATAGCGGAGCTGCAATGGCTCAAATCGTTTATACAAAGACGCATCAATATCACCTGTGACGGCATCAACGCTCAGCACAACAGAATTTATCTTGAAAAAAGACCTGAGGAATACTATATAATCACAAAATACACAGGCAGCAGCGATGACAGAGAGATATACCCCGCAATGGCGCAGCATATCAGATACTGTCATGATAACCAGATATACAGCCCCTACGGCATAGGCGCGCTTGTCCCTGTCACCGAGGATTTTTCCTCTGCAGACAGCTACAACTACTCGCATCTTTATACCAAGATAGAGCCGGTAGATATAACAACTAAAGATAATGTAACCGTAATACCGCAAAGAACATACGCCGTAATCGTAAGCACTGCAGGCTACTCCTCACTTCATACAATGTACCGCAGACTGCTTAAATTCGCAGATGATAACGGCCTCAAAAAAGAAGAGTACTTCTTTGAAGATACTCTCCTTGATGATATGTCGCGTTTCAGCTTTGATGATTATGTTCTCAAAATATCACTGCCTCTGAAGCAGGATCAGTCTTTTATCTGTCCCTGATAATACTCCATGCCTCTATCAGACGGGGCAGCGACCATGCGGCATTGGCAGGCGATGTTGACGGCAGGACTTCAGCTGATATGTCTGTAGTCTTTGCCGTATATTTTTTGTAGTATTTCTCCGCTGCTTTCCCGTTTATAAATACCTTGCGTATATCGGCATTGTCAAGAACAATACTTAGGTCTGTAGGCACTGCGTTTGTGATGCTGCTGTCCTGACTGCCTGTGATGTCACATGAGGCTATAACATCCCACAGCGCAATATGGTGCCTGTGAAGAAATTCTTTTTTGTGCTCAATGTCCTGAGGAACTTCATCCTCAAACACACCGGCAAGCGTTTTCCAGAACCTGTTTTGCGGGTGTCCGTAAAAAAATCCCGTTTCTCTTGATTTTACCGAAGGATAGCTGCCAAGTATCAGAACTTCCGAAGCCTCGTCCCACAAAGGTATAAACGGATAATCATAAAGCCCCGACTCTTTTTCAAAGTCGTCAAGCATCTCCGCTGCATCAGTATAAAACCTTGCGCATTTCCTGCATTCACTGTTAAGGAAACCCTCTTCCACGCTTCTGTCCAGAAGCTGCTCCAGCAGGTCATAACAGCCACCTGTGTTAAGTATGCCAACAGGCATATCAAGCTCTCCCAGAGTTTTAAGGACAAGAGCCTCAAAAAACTCATCCATAGTCCCTATGCCTCCGGGAAGCACCGCTATTGCGTCAGCCTCCGCCTCCATTGTTTTTTTGCGGCTGTTCATATCGGGAGTTTTGATAACTCTGGTGCAGCCCTCATATGTAAAGCCCGGTCTGTCAAACACTTTAGGCACAACCGCGGTGATTTCTCCGCCGTTTTCGTGCACTCCCTCCGCCACTGCGGCCATAATGCCTCTGCAGTAGCCGCCGTATACAAGGCTGTGACCTCTCTTTGCCATTTCGGTGCCGAAGGCTCTGCCCTCTTCATAATATTTACTGTCAAGTCCATCAGAAGATGAACAGTATACACAAATCTTCATCTCTAAATATGTCCTCCTGCACCTCATATATTACACCAATATTGCCGCGGTTTCTACACTTTATATAATTCTATCTGCTTTTCACTATGCTGCAGAGTATTTTTTTCATAAGCTGTATTACCGGCAGGTTTGCAAATGCAAGACCGTATACCGTAAGAAGCTGCGCAGTATCAAGACTCTGCACGCTGAACACTTCCTGCAACGCCGGTATTACCATCACCGCTGTAATAAGGGCGGCTCCCAGCAGAAACGCTCCCGCCAGATATATATTGTTAAAAAATCTCTTTGTAAAAATCACCGGCTCTTTGGCTTTGCAGTTAAAGCCATGGAACAGTCTACCCATGCACAGGGTTCCGAATGCCATGGTGCTTGCAAGAACCGCATTGCCGCCGATGTAGCCTGCCATAAACGCTATCATCGACATTGCTCCTATGCAAAGCCCCTCGGTGCCTATGCTTGCAATATATGATTTTGTAAGTATCGACTCGTTTGCGCTTCTTGGTTTGTCCTTCATCACACTCTGATTGTGAGGCTCAAGCCCCAGTGCTATTGCAGGCAGGCTGTCTGTAAGCAGATTTATAAACAGAAGATGCACAGGGGCAAACGGTACGGGAAGCCCCGCAATCGAAGCATAAAGCACCGCAAGTATTGCGCCGAAGTTTCCCGACAGCAAAAACTGTATTGCATTTTTGATATTCTGATAAATATTTCTGCCGTTTTCAACTGCCTTGACGATAGTTGCAAAATTATCATCCGTAAGTACCATAGCGGCTGCATCCTTTGACACCTCGCTGCCTGTAATACCCATTGCAACCCCGATATCCGCCTGTTTAAGAGCCGGAGCATCATTAACACCGTCACCAGTCATAGCAACAATACTGCCTCTTTCCTGCCATGCGCGCACAATTCTTATCTTGTGCTCCGGCGATACTCTCGCATAAACCGATATGCCGGGAACAAACTCCTTCAGCTGCTCATCTGTCATAGAGTCAATCACAGCCCCCTCACAGGCCTCTTTTTCATCTTTTAATATACCGATTCTTTTGGCTATTGCCGCGGCAGTAACCTTGTGATCGCCTGTAATCATAACAGGCCTTATTCCCGCATTTATACATTCGGAAACAGCCGCCGCCGATTCTACTCTTGGCGGATCCATCATGGCTATAAGGCCTGTGAATATCAGATTATACTCATCCTCATATGATATCTCTCTGCATTCTTCGAGAGTTTTGAATGCAAACGCAAGCACTCTCAGCCCTCTTTCGGAAAAGCTCCTGTTGGCTTTTTCTATATTCTCTATATCCGCCTGTGTAATTTCACGAATACAGCCGTTTTCCCTGATTGCCGTAATTCTGCCAAGAAGCACATCACAGGCACCCTTTACAACCATCGTCCACTGCCCGTCAATCATATGCTCTGTGGACATGAGTTTTCTGTCGCTGTCAAAAGGCACTTCACCTGCTCTCGGATACTGCTCCCTTATTTCCTGTGAGGCAAGCCCTATATTTTCTCCAAGCCTTACAAGCGCTGTCTCCGTAGGATCCCCCACCTCTTTGCCGTCTGCAAGCTGCGAATCGTTACAGAGTATACCAAACACCACAAGGTCTCTCTGACTTCTGTCCTCAGTATCAACATCGCCTGCCTCAATACCTGTGCCGTCTGTATAGCAGTATTCAACTGTCATTTTGTTCTGTGTAAGTGTTCCTGTCTTGTCGGAGCATATGACAGATACGCTGCCCAGACCCTCGACAGCCTGCAGCTTCCTTATAATTGCGTGCTCTTTGGCCATTTTTTGTGTGCCGAATGCCAGCACAATCGTAACAATCGAGCTTAAAGCCTCAGGTATTGCCGCCACCGCAAGCGCCACCGCAAACAGGAATGCATCGGATACAGACCCGCCTCTTATCACGTTTACACCAAACAGTATGCCGCAGAATATAAGTATAAGGACAGACAGTTTTTTGCCGAAATCATCAAGGTTTTTCTGAAGCGGCGTCTGCTTTTCCTCTGCATTTCTGATAAGGCCTGCTATTTTGCCTACCTCTGTCTGCATTCCCACCGAGGTAACCTCAAAAGAGCCTCTGCCGTATGTCACAAAGCTTCCCGAAAACACTCTGCCGTCCTGATCTCCAAGAGGCGCCGAGCCTGTCACTCCGCCTGCGGATTTTTCTGCAGGCAGGCTTTCACCCGTAAGTGCACTTTCGTCTGTTTTAAGACTTGCTGCAGATATGATAATTCCGTCGGCCGCAATCATATCTCCGGCCTCAACTATAACCTCATCACCGACAGTTATCTCTCTTGCGGGTATCTGCATCAGGCTTCCGTCACGAATAACCTTTGCATACGGCGCCGAAAGCTGTTTGAGTCCCGCCAGCGAGTTCTCAGCCTTAATTGTCTGAGCTGTGCCAAGAACAGCATTGATGGTTATTACCACAGCTATGACTATGGCGCTTTCAAGCTCTCCAAGGACTGCAGATACTGCCGCAGCAATGATCAGAATTATCACAAGAAAATCCTTAAACTGCTCAATAAAAATCCGAAATGCGCTTTTGCGCTTTCCCTCTGCAAGCTCATTGAAGCCGTATTTCTCCAGATTGGCCTCAGCCTGTTTTTGTGTTAGCATATTACACCTCCTGAAAATATAAAAAAGACTTTTATTGCACATAAAAATATGCAATAAAAGTCTCACCATTTGATTACGATACGGATGATAATCATCGTACTGACGACATCGTAAACGCCCTGCAGGCGCCAGTTACTCCCTCTTATTATCAACTACTATATAGTAATTTATTCCGTCTGTCAATTAAAAATTCATAATCAAGATATCTCTTTTCTATTTTTCTATTTTTTAGAACTATGTTTATATGAATAATTCGCAAGGTTCTCAAACATACTTAGTGTTCTCTTCATCTTGCACCTCGTTTTATCTCTTTCATAATTTACAAGGTTCTCAAACTTATCCTGCGCCTGCCAGTACAGATAATCATTCCACGCTCTATCTTCCCACAGCAACCTCATTAGT
>CAVJEY010000032.1:0-14878 GCA_963648745.1 Christensenellaceae bacterium Phil1 | reverse complement strand
GCTGTGAAAGCAGTCTGTCTATTTTTTGTATTTCCTTTGTGTTTACCGCAGGCTCGTTTGCTTCTTTGTTTTCGGAAATCTTATCCGCAAAGATTTTCACGCCTGCTGCCAGAAACCCTATAACCAGAACCAGAATAATTATTCTGTATATTTTAACCGATTTTTTTGTCCTCATAATACCCACCTAAAATCTGAAGTACAGGAACGGATCGTTCATTCCCTTGTAAATGCAATAAAAAGAGCCTGCCGCTATGGCTGCCAGAATTACAGCCCTGATATATTTATTCTGCAGTTTACCGAAAATTATTCTCGGCAGCGGCGTGCAGAACAAAATGCCTGCCAGCAGGAATATTCCGTACTGTGCGCCGTATTTAACAAAGTCTCCCGCAAATACATTGACGCCTCCGGTTCCGATCATCCTCCGGAAAAACACCCCTATATCCGAAACATCATCTATCGCAAAGAACATCCATGAAACGGGAATCAGTATTATCATATATATATGACCTGCCACCCTGTGGTTTTCAAGAATCTTCAAAAGACCCGATTTTTCTATTGCAATAACAGCAAACAGGAACAGCCCCCACAGGATAAAATTCCAGCTTGCCCCATGCCAGAAGCCTGTAAGCGTCCATACTATAAACAGGTTGAGATATGTCCTGCCAAGCCCTTTGCGATTGCCGCCCAGAGGGATATATACATAGTCTCTGAACCATGAGCCCAGTGTAATATGCCATCTGCGCCAGAACTCTGTCATTGATTTTGAAATATACGGATATCTGAAATTTTCGGGCAGGTCGAATCCGAACATCCTGCCAAGCCCTATGGCCATAAGAGAGTATCCGTAAAAGTCAAAATATATCTGGAAGCTGTATGCTATAGCCGCCATCCATGCAAGGGGTGTGGATATGGACTCATAGCCTATGCCTCCCGCCGCCTGCCAGAGCCCCGAAAGTCTGTTTGCAAGCAGTACCTTGGAACCAAGTCCCGCCACAAACAGTCTGACGCCGTACAGAAATTCCTCTCCGGTGCATACTCTGTGCACCAGTTTTTCCCGGATTGTTTCATAACGCACGATAGGCCCCGCTATAAGCTGGGGGAACATAACGATGTATGATGCAAGGTTGAGCAGGCTCAGATCCGGGTCTATCTCTCCGCGATATACATCTATAAGGTATGAAATCTCCTGAAAAGTGTAAAAGCTGATGCCTATCGGAAGCACCAGATGCCACATAGGAAGTTCCAGCCCGAAACGGTTGATGTTTTCGATGAAAAAATCAGCATATTTGAATACAAAAAGTCCGCTCAGATTAACCGCTATACCTATCGTCAGAAACAGTTTTTTGTACCTGCTGCGCCCCACAATGCACAGACCTATCATGTAGTTTGCAAATATCGAAAGCAGCAGAATAAGTATATATACCGGCTGTGCAAGCGCGCCATAGGCATAAAAAAGCAGACTGAACACAAATACACAAAGATTTCTGTGTCTGTCCGGTATATTATAGTAAACCAGTAAAAAGAACGGTAAGAACCATAGTATGAATTCAAAGCTGCTGAAAACCATAAAAAATCTCCATTAAAAATTTCTATACATATGATACACTATTTCGCCAAAAGGTGACATAGTTTCGACAAAATTTATTGAAAAAAATATGTGGTTTTTATGTGTTGTTAACACATAATTCTGACTATATGCGATTCATACTATACTATTATCAGATTGCTGCAATTTATGCACAGTTTCATCCGCAAAAAAGGACAGAACCCATACCCCTTATGAGTTCTGTCCTCAGTAAAGTTATCTGAATCTCTACATATATTCAATCATTACCCCTTGAATACCTATATTCCTTCCGATCTGATTATGAATTTAACTGTGGTGTCTGTGCCTTTGGCGGCTCCCGCATAGTTTTTGTATGCCTTGGCCGCGTCTATTTTGCTGTTCATGCTGTCAACGGCTCCGTTTGCTATTTTGTCATACATGGCTGCAATTGAGCCTATGCCCTCGTCATTGAATTTTTTCATGCCTGTCGAAAGTTCAAGCGCGCCGTCTTTGAGCTCTATCACTCCGTCGCCCAGCTTGGATACTCCTGATGCGATTTTGCCTGTGCTTGTATTGAGAGTCGATGTGCCTGCCGCCAGTTTGGATGCTCCGCTGTATGCGCTTGCGATACCGTCATTTAATTCCTTGGCGCCGCCTGCAAGTGTCTTGGCTCCCGCAGCCTCTGCTTCAAGTGCTTTCTGGAGCTTGACGCTTCCTTCCTTGAGGCTCTTGACTCCCTCTGCAAGCTGACTCGATGCGCCTTTGGCTCCCTCTGCAAGCTTGCTTACGCCTGTTCTTATTTCACTCTTGTCGCCGAGGTTTTCGATGGCCTGGCTCTGTCCTGCGTTTGTCTGTTCAAGCCCTGCTATGGCCTTGTCAAGTGCTGTTGTGTCAACACCTGCAGCCTTGTAGGCTTCTTTTATCTGTTTGAGCTGGCTGATTACTTCGCTTTCTTTTGAATTTATTCCCGACATTGTGGTATAGAGCTTGCCAAGGCCCTCGTCCACGCTTTTGAGTCCTGTATATATCTGACCTACTCCGCTTGTGGCTTTTTCGATGTCGTCAGGAGAAAGCATATTCATACCTGCCACAAGTTCATTTGCTCCCTTGTATGTTGCTTCAAGGTTTGTCTGCAGGCTCGATACTCCCTCATACAGTTCTGTGCCTCCCTTTGACAGTGTGGCAAGTCCTGACTTGAGTGTTTTCATATTCTTGTCTATTTCTTTTACGCCGTCCTCAAGCTCTGTCATATATCCGTCAACCAGACCGAATTTTTCGGCTGCTGTGCTGATGCCGTCCGAGAGTGTCTTAGCTCCGTCAGTAAGCATCTGCGATGAGCTTACAAGTTCGTCAACCGAACTTTGCAGGTCGCCCAGCGAGCCTAAGTCTCCGTCAAGGTCTTTGAGCATTTCATTTGAAAGCATTGTAACCATGGTGTCAAATGTGAAGTCTGTGGTGTCGGCTTTGATGATGATTTCATCCGAAATGTCAAGTCCGAGGCTTCCTGTTATGTCTGCCATGCCCGGAAGCGCTATGCCTGCAACATAGTAGTCGTCGCCGCTGTTGATAACCTGACCGCTGTTTATCTTGACATTGCTGAATTTGTCACCGTCAAGCACCATGCCTGTAACTGCCGCAAACGGTGAGTCCTGTTGTGCCTGATATGTTATGTGAATTTCAACGCTGCCTTTCTGTCCCTTGATTTCCTCAGGTGTCACAGATTTGCCGTCAAGCACATAGCTTGCGTTCATTTTTACAGGCAGCTCCTTGTCTGATTTGCCTTTATAATATATGTCATTGCCGTCTGCGTTCCATTTGACGGTTTTGCCGTCCTGTTTGAAGGTTTCATCGCCTTTGACATTTTCAATGTCTGTAAGCTCTGTCCTGTCTGTTATTGTTTTCTGTTCATCATTGTTTTTGAGCCATTCGCTTACGATGACTTCATCTATGTTAAGCTGGTTGTCGGCTATTGCGTATACGGTTTCTTCTTTTTCGATTCCCGATGCCGCAAATACCGGGCAGGCTGTTCCCATTACCAGTACAGCAGCAACTCCTGCCGACAGGATTCTCATTCCTCTTGATTTAAGCATTGATATTTCCTCCTTTTTTAACTAAGCCTCTCATTCCTTTTGTGGTGCGACATATCATTTTGTCGAATATCATCAGGAATGACGGAAGTATAAGTATTACAGCTGCCATACTTATAATTGCTCCTCTTGCCATAAGTCCGCACATCGAGCCTATGATGTCAACATCCGAATAAATGCCTACGCCTATGGTTGCCGCAAAGAAGCCCAGTGCGCTTATCATAATTGACGGCATACTTGTCTTGAGTGCAATCTCGACAGCTCTTTCTCTGCCGCAGCCGCCTACTCTCTCCACCTTGTATCTGTTGGTCATAAGTATCGCATAGTCTACTGTAGCACCAAGCTGGATTGTGCTTACGCATACAGGAGCTATGAATGCCAGCAGATTGCCTGTGTAAAACGGTATTCCCAGATTGATGAATACTGCAAATTCGATTACCGCAACCAGTATGAACGGAAGTGTCGCCGAACCGAGTGCCACGGCAATTATAACCAGAACCGCCAGAATTGATATGAAGCTTACAACCGCGAAGTCATGCGATGTGATTTTAATCATATCCTTGGTGCAAGGCGCCTCGCCTATAAGCATTGCGTCTTTGTCGTAGTCGTCAACTATTTTGTTTATCTCGTTTATCTGAGCGTTTACCTCATCTGTCGCAACTCTGTATTCAGATGTGATTATTACAAGCTGCCTGCCGCCCTCCGAAAGCAGTGAGGATATATCGTCAGGAAGTATTTCCTCCGGTATCATCCTGCCAAGCAGTGTATCTCTGCCAAGTACCAGCTTGACGCCGTCCACGTCCTCTATCCTGTCAAGCATTTCCTTTGAGTCTTTGACGTTCATATCAGAATCATACAAAAGCATATGAGTTGAGTCCATGCCGAAGGTGTCGTTTAATTTGGTGTTTGCAACAACGCAGTCCATATCCTGCGGTATTGACTGGTCAAGGTCATAATACTGATCCGCATTGAGATAGCCGTAAAGTGCAGGTATCATAACTATTATGAATACAACTGCCATAACCCTGCGGTGCTTGAGTATAAAGCCTGCTATTCTGTCTGTATTGAGATTAACCGGCTTGTGTGTGGTTTTGTCAATAGCCTTGTCGCATATGAGTATAAACGACGGCAGCACCGTTACTGATGCGATTACGCCGAATACCACGCCTTTTGCCATTACTATTCCAAGGTCTGCTCCGAGTGTGAAGCTCATAAAGCAAAGAGCTATGAAGCCTGCTATCGTGGTTACGGAGCTTGCCGATACCGATGCAATGGTTGCTCTGATTGCTTCTGCCATCGCCGTGTTGTGATCCGGGCATTTTGCCTTGTGCTCGCAGTAGCTGTGCCACAGGAATATCGAGTAGTCCATTGTAACACCCAGCTGGAGCACTGCACTGATTGCTTTGGTTACATAGGATATCTCACCCATGAATATGTTGGTTCCCAGATTGACCACAATCGCTATGCCTATACTTGCAAGGAATATTACCGGAAGCAGGAATGAGTCCATAAATACCGCAAACACTATGCATGCCAGTAAAACCGCCAGCGCCACATATATAGGCTCCTCTGCCTCAGCCAGATCCTTCAGGTCTGTGATGTATGCCGACATGCTGCTTACAAAACACTGTTTGCCTGCTATCTGGCGTATATCCTTAATGGTGTCCATAGCTTCGTCTGATGAAATTGTTGTGCTCAGGAACACCGCCATAAGTGTGCAGTCACCGTTGTTGAACTCGTCATAGATGTCATCAGGAAGTATTTCCTTTGGAACTGTTATGTCTGCGATGCTGTCATACCACAGCGCAGAGTCCACATATTCCAGAGCTTCGATTTTTTCTCTTGCTGCCGATACGTCTTTGTCGTCCATGTCTTCAAATACCAGCAGGGCAAATGATCCTTTGTTAAAATCATTTAAAAGTATTTTCTGTCCCTGTACTGTCTGTATGTCATCAGGCAGGTATGTGAGCATATCGTAATTGATACGAGTGTTCAGATAGCTGAATATGCAGGGAATAAGAAGTACTAAACTTATTATCGCTATAAGTTTTTTATGTTTTACCACTTTTTCTGCAAATGCTTTCATAATAATACCATTCCTCCTTTTTACAATGGAAATTATATCCCCGTCAAAAGGCGGATAAAATAGATAAAGAAACACGCGTGTAATATTTTTTGACACGCGTCTTATTATGTATAAACTGTCGCACTATTTTGAAGCTTGCACGCATACCCATACAAAAGAAAAATCCCCGCTTCCATTAAGGATAACGGGAATATCAAATATTCACTCAAGCCTGTTTCTTCACAGTATGCTCCTTCAGATAATCGGAAAACGTCCTTGCCGGCAATCTGCGTCTTTTAAGCAGCATTTTGTTCCATATGCTGTTCCCTTCCGCCTCTGTTATCAGCTTTGTTTTGAAAGCTTCTGACAGTATATGTCCTGTATCTGTGTGCTTTAGATTGTATTTTTCAATATAGTATGCAATATCTTTGTAATTATTGCTTGCAAGGATTCCGTCATAGGTTTTGGCAAGCGCAATCCCGCCTGCCTCTCCCCTGCCAATGCGTTTTTGTTCCTTAGTGCCACGCACAAGTGATGTATACAACCTGTATTCTGCAGTGCCTGCATCTATAGTTTTTACCGCTGCATCCTCACTGCAAATCATTTTGTCTATTCTCTGTTTTATGTGAGGAACAGATGGATTTGACAATTCCAGATATACAGGCTCCGGCAATACAATTCTGCCTCCGTACAGACCGCTTAGAATATCCGTATCCTCTGTCCATAGAAAAGCAGATATACAGTCTGTGTCAAAAAATAAGTTATCAGTCATTTATCTCTGCTTCCTCCTCATCAAAACCGTATACTATATCCGCTCTGTAGGCATCCAGCAGAAGTTCTTCTCTCATGCCGTCCGATATAAGGTCTTTTGATGCGATGTTCTCAACCTTACGGATATATTCACCTGTCGTAAAATACTGCCTGTTTCTGTCTGTCGGCATATACAGTTCTCTGCCATATCCTTTCCTTGCGGCAGCCGTCGCAATGCGGACTGTCTTGTACGCTTCAGCAGCATTTCTGTCAATCAGATTGTCACACAGCAGTCTGTAAATCATCGCCTGATGGCTTATCTGAAAAAACTGCTCCGCATCTATTATCTTGTCAAGATTCCATTCGGTTTCATAATGTTCATATTCCAGCAGAGCGTCATACGGCATCAGCAGATATCCTGCAAATCTGTCAGCTTCAACCTCTGATTCAGATTTATCACTGCTCATATTCATCCCGCATATAACTCTGTTTCTGTCATTCTGATACAGCGCATGATAAAGCTCATGTGCAAGGGTAAATCTCTGTCTGCCGCAGGACATTGCAGAATTAATGCAAATAATAATATCCTCACCCTCTCTGGTGCATATACCGCTTATTCTGGATGACATTGGGTATTTAACTGTTGTTATTTTTTTCTCTTTCCAGCCGTCTACCAGAGCAAAAATATCAATGGGTGAATAGATATCCTCATTCCATATCCGTCTTGTTCTGAGCGCCAGTGAATTGAGTTCCTGAATTGTTCTCATATATTATAATCCTCTATTATTTCATTCATATAACGGATGTTCTTTACGATTTTGTTGAAATCGGCTATGCTGTTCAGATCTTCTGTCATAATCTCACCGGCTCTGAACGCAAAATTCAGCGGAATATACAAGTCATCTTCTCCCATCAGATATGCCTCTGAACAGCCAAAGAGATTACATATTTTTTCAATCATCGCAATGTTGAAATTTCTGGTGCCGTTTTCAAGTTTGGTAACCATTGACTGATCAACTCCAAGATACTTTGCAAGCTGCTCCTGCGTGAGCCTGCTTGCTTTCCTGAGCTGTTTCATGCGAGTATTTTGGATTTCCATTTCTCCTCCTTAAATGTTTCGCTGTATTTACTAATATTATATGCCTGCTTTGTCATATTTTCAACTGTTTTTTGATTTATTTTTATGACATAATTGTTTCATAAAAAACCGGCTCAGACAGTCTGAAAGCCGGTTGCTGTATTCAAATATTCTGTTTTCACTCTGCGAACCTGTCGATTGCTTCATCTATGTTGCCGTCAAGCAGCGTAATTATTTTGTCAAGCTTTCTGACAAGGTTATCGTTCATATCATTGTCAAGCCATTCCATGGTTACGCTCAGCAGTATAAACACAAACACACCTGTTACAAAATCTTTATCCTCTGCGGAAATTTTTCTGCCTTCGGCCTTGCGGTCAACAATTCCGGCAATCACAGGTCTGAGTCCGTCCTCAAGGAATTTCTTAACAAGATACCTGTCTGCTGATTTATATATGTGGATTATAAGGGTTTCGTTTGTAACAGCAAGCTCAAACACCTTTATCAGCACAGTTCTGATGTCGCTGCATTCACCGTCTGCAGCAAGTTTTGCCACCTCTTTTTCGATGGTCCACTCCAAAAGCTCATATATATCATGAAAATGATAATAGAAGGTCTGTCTGTTAAGGCCGCATTCATCTGTAATATCTTTTATTGTTATATCATCAAGCGCTTTTGCTGCCAGCTGGTGTTTCAGCGCTCTGCTCAGTTCGTTTTTTGTTATATCTGCCATTTCAAACCTCCCAGGGACATATAAATTATATTTCTGCCGGGTCGGTCAGTGTATATATAGAAAAAGGGTTGTGTCATAAATTTTGACAACTGCATTAATCTGTAGAAAAAATCTCTGCACCAAAAAACAGAACCCGTTCAGAGTCCTGTCTCATAATTCCGATCAGATTCATGGCCTTAGATTATCCTGCAAATCTGTCAAGCACCATCTCTATGTTGCCGTCAAGCAGCGTCATAAGCTTGTCGGCCTTGCCCGACAGATTGTCCTCCATGCCTGTATCAAGCCACTGGAATGTGATTCCCAGCAGAACCGTCACACATACATCTATAACAAAATCCCTGTCCTCCTCTGAAATGTTCTTGCCCTCCGACCTCTTGGTTATAATATGGGTCACAATAGGGCGCACCCAGCTTTTGAGGAAATTGTCCAGCAGAGATTTGTCTGTGGATCTGTACGCATGAAGTATGAGTTTTTCGTTTTTCTGAACATAATTAAATATCTTTTCAAATATTGTACCGATGTCATCATCAAGATAATCCAGGTCAAGAATACGATTTGCCTCATCAACGAATATCCATTCCATCAGCTCATATATATCGCTGAAATGGTAGTAAAATGTCTGCCTGTTAAGACCGCAGTCATCTGTAAGGTCTTTAATTGTTATGTTTTTCAAAGTGGTCTTAGACAGTCTTGTTTTTAGCGCTTCCGCTAAAGCTCTTTTGGTAAGATCGCTCATTTTGTTTCCTTTACTTAATATTATTTGCTATCAGTGCCTGTACTCTTTTATATTATGCCTTAACACCGGCTCATAGTAAAGCTGGCTGTATTGGTGATAAAGCTTTTTGAACCTGTTTTCTCTTTCGAGTCTGACATGGGTATCCAGTTCCTTCCCCGATATTCTCTGCCTCATATGCAGTGATATATTGTCGCAGTGGTCTGAAATTCTCTCAATGTTGGTAAGCATCTCCACAAATGAAACGCCTCTCTCTACGGTACATTCGCCTCTCCTGAGCCTCTCTATATGGTTGTCCTTGAGAAGCTCCACCAGATCATCTATGACATCCTCCATCGGAGCGACATTGAATGCCATCTCCTCGTCATCATTGCTGTAGGCCTCTATCGTCATTTCGAGTATATTGTCTATTGCGGCGTTGATATGCCTCAGCTCACTGAAGCCTTCAATGGAAAATTTGAGCTTTGAGTCTGTTTTGATTTCGGCAAGCTCTGCAAGGTTTACGCAGTGATCTCCGATTCTCTCCCAGTCGGTAACCGTTCTCATCATCTCGTTTGCAAATTTACTGTTTTCTTCCGAAAGGCTTTTTTCCGTTATTTTCAGTATATATTCACCAAGCACCGTTTCGGTCTTGTCTATGAATTTTTCGTTTTCTTTGAGTTTTTCGTATTTGTTGTCGTCAAATTTTTCAAGCAGCGCATAGGCAAGCAGGAAATTCTCTCTTGCTGTCTCTCCCATAGAGGTTATGACTTTTTTGCACTGCTGAAGCGCTATTGCAGGTGTGTTCAGGAACCTCTCATCAAGAAGAGCCAGTTCCTCATCCATTTTGCTGCTGCCCTTGTCCTTTACGATTTTTTTGGAAAATCCTATGAGGACATTGCAAAGCGGCAGCATTACCAGACAGGTCACAAGATTAAACAGCGTGTGGAAATCCGCTATGTTGCCTCTGCTCATGGTATCATCCCATATGCCAAACCCTATAATCCACTGGTAAAGATATATAACTCCAAGGAACAATGCAGCTCCGCAGCAGCACATTGTAATATCTGTGCATACTGCTCTCTTGGCGTTTTTGTTGGTGCCTATGCTGGCAAGAAGCACTGTGGCGCATTTGCCTATATTGGCTCCGATTACCATAGGTGCGGCCATTGCAAAGGTGACAACCCCTGTTGAGGCTGTGGCCTGCAGCACTCCCACCGAAGCAGACGAGCTCTGAAGCAGTATTGTAACTGCCGCTCCCGTCAGCACACCCAGTACCGGGTTTTCAAATACAGTGAACATCCTGCTGAATTCCTCTGACTCCGTAAGCGGCGCAAACGCCGATTCCATCATACTCATGCCGCAAAACAGAATACCAAGCCCTATAACTATGCCTGCCCTGTCCTTTGTCTTTTGTTTTTTGGAAAGAAGCAATACAAAAGCACCGATAACTATACATATGGGGGCAAAAGAAGCCGGTTTGAGCATTGTAAGAAAAACATTGTCCGAGCTGATGTCCCCAAGCCTTAGTATCTGTGCAGTTACAGTCGTACCGATATTGGCTCCCATAATTACAGGAACAGCCTGAACAAGACTCATAATACCTGCATTGAGAAAGCCTATCACCATAATAATTGTAGCCGATGAACTCTGAATAACAGCAGTAACACCCGCACCAAGCCCGACACCCTTGGCCTTGCTGTTTGTAAGGCGCTCAAGTATCTGCTCCATTCTGGCACCTGCGCATTTTTCAAGAGAATTGCCCATCAGCTTCATTCCGTAAAGAAACAGTCCGATGCCTCCGAGCATCATAAGTATAGATTCTAAAGTCACTGCCTTCGCCTCCAAAAAATCGGATAACCCCTGCTACATATATTCTACCTGTGCAGAAAAATTTTTCAACAGTTATTTGAATTTTCGCTGTATTTTTATCGCTTCGTATCTTTCCACACCTTGTTAAAAAGCACTCCGAGGCACTGCACCCACGCTATAAAGTAAAACCAGAACAAAAGTGCCACGATGGATGCCAGCGAACCGTAAAGAATATTGTAGTTGCCCGCCGACAGGGCATAATTTGTGTATTTGGAATATATCAGGGTAACAATCAGCATACCTGCCGAGGCAAATATACTACCCGGAAGCACATCCCTTATCCGGCCTCTCTCTGTAGGAATTATATAATAGTTGAGGCTTACCATAAGGAAATAAAGCGCAAATGCGAATATCCATCTGAGCCCCATCCACACACCGTCAACCTCATAATGCACATCCAGCATCATTTCAAGTCCGTTGAGCACCACATACAGTATCTTCTCACCGAATACTATAACGATAAGGGCAAATGCCAGCGAGAAAATCGTAATCAGAATAGTGAACACCGATCTGAATCTCTCCTGAAAATATCCCTTGCCTGTGGAGCGTCCTGCCGTCAGCGTATAGTTGGTTATTCTGGTCATTGCAAACTGCGCTCTTGAAGATGACCACAAAACGATTGCTATGAGAACGATGTTGGTCGTAATGCTGTCCGAGCCTTCAAGCCATTCGCTTACACTGTCGCCTATAACTCCTCCGGCATACTGGTTCAGCAGCTCCTCTATGAACTCCGTCGATATTGAAAATATATTGAGAAGCTGTGAAAAGACTATGATAAGCGGCACAATAGAAAGCAGATAGAAAAACGCCATCTGCGCTGCAAAGCCCTGATAATATGGGTCCTGAAAACGCTGTATTCCCAGCAGGACCATTTGTCCGAATCTGCTCTTAACCATTTGATTCTTTTAATTTCTCCCTCAATAGAACAAGCGCTTTTGCTCTGTGGCTTATTCTGTTTTTTTCTTCTGCCGGAAGCTGCCCGAAGGAAACATCGTATCCCTCCGGTCTGAAAAGCGGATCATATCCAAAACCATTGTCCCCTGTTTCGGCAAACATAACATGACCTTCACACTCACCCCTGCACACTATGGTTTTGCCGTCCGGAAAAACCATAGTTACAACCGAAACAAACCTTGCGGTACGTTTCTCTAAGGGCACGTCGCGCATAAGCTCAAGAAGCTTCCTGTTGTTGGCCTTGTCATCTCCGTCAGTTCCGGCAAATCTGGCCGAGTAAACACCCGGCGCTCCGTCAAGCGCATCAACTGCAAGTCCTGAATCATCGGCAATCGCCGGCATACCCGACAGCTTCATTATCTCAAAGGCCTTTTTGTATGAGTTTTCCTCAAATGTTGTCCCGTCCTCTGCAATCTCAACATCCGGAACACCTGCCTCCTGCCTTGAAACTATATTGATATCAAACTCTTTTGTGATTGCCTCTATTTCTTCTATTTTGTGTCTGTTTTGCGTTGCCGCAACCGCTGTCATCATATCATCCACCCCTGTTCAAGATATTTCCGTATCACAAAAC
Organism: Christensenellaceae bacterium Phil1; assembly: GCA_963648745.1. Taxonomy (GTDB): domain Bacteria; phylum Bacillota; class Clostridia; order Peptostreptococcales; family Anaerovoracaceae; genus UMGS973. Next base: position 2,510 of record CAVJEY010000032.1, on the reverse strand, counting down.
ACAGGCACAGCTTGCATATAAGCTATGCCTGCATATTCCTGTTTTTGCATTACAGACCGCAGGAGCCTACAGGTACCTGACAGTCTATTGCTTTGATTACCGCATCTGTTTTCTCTGCATCAAACCAGCTGCACAGCTCAATAAATGTCACGCCGTCTGCAACAAGTCCCTTAGCCGCCTCGCAGGCACCCTCAACGTCTTTGATAACTCTGATGTGAGTGTTTGCCGCCGGATCTCTGAGTTCATATGCTGCGGTTTCGGCAAGACCTGCATCTACTATAATAAGACCGTATTCCGAGAAATCCTCCACCTTGTCAAGCTTTGCAGCTTCTGATTCCGTATAGTCTGCCGCGCAGGTTCTGATGCCTGCCTCTGCAACCTTTGCAGTCATATCGGCATCATATGCGCTGCACAGATTGATAAGCTCATATCCGTCAGCAGCAAGCTTTTTTACAAGCGCTTCTGTCTCTTCCATATCGTTTACACCGTAAACCATATTATAGTTGCTTCCTTTGTCACACAAAGCATTGTACTTGTCAGGATGTAATCCTTCAAAATTTAAAATAAATGCAAACTTCATAGTTCCTCCTGCATATAAAAATATTATTCCTGCTGAATTTCAATAGTAAAACTATTATACCACAAATAAACTGGACTTGGCAAATTATATCAGTTAGAATATATATATAAACTGATCTGGAGAATGATATGAAAATAGTTATTTTAGACGCCGCCAACGCTAATCCCGGCGATCTGTCATGGGATATTATGAACCGGTACGGTGATGTCACAATATACGAACATACACCCGATGATGTATACGAATGCATCAGAGATGCAGACGCTGTGTTCACAGACAGCACACCTCTTCCGGGCGATTTAATCAGAGCCTGCTCAAATCTGAAATTCATAGGCAAGCTTGCCACAGGCTATGACAATATAGACCTTGAAGCAGCATCGTCATCCGGCGTTGCGGTATACAACACGCCCGGATACTCTACAGAAGCAGTGGCTCAGCATACAGCAGCACTGCTGCTTGAAGCAGCCTGCCGCATCAGGAAAAAAAGCGAGCTTGCAAAACAGGGACTGTGGATTGCAGACGGCGTATTCTCATATGATGACGCGCCCTCAATGCTGCTTGCAGGCAAGAGCCTCGGAATCATAGGCTACGGCAATATAGGCAGGAAAGTAGGCGAAATAGCAGCTGCGCTTGGTATGAATATAAATGTGTACAGCCGTGACAGATATGCCGCTGTTTTATCTGACATAATTACTCTGCACTGTCCTGCAACAGCAGAGAATTATCATATGATTAATGATGAGTTTATCTCAAAGATGAAAGACGGCGCAATATTAATAAATACCGCAAGAGGCTCTCTGATAGATGAAAAGGCTCTTGCAGATTCACTTAAATCAGGCAGAATATCATATGCGGCGCTTGATGTTTTAGAGCAGGAGCCTCCGGACAAAGACAATCCGCTGCTTGCTCTTGAGAACTGCTGCATCACGCCTCATGCGGCATGGATACCGCCTGAAACAAGGCAGAAGATTATAGATGCCGCAGCAAAAAACATATCAGACTACATAAACGGAAAGGACACAAACAGGATAATATGAAAATAGTAATACTTGACGGTTACAGCATAAACCCCGGCGATCTGTCGTGGGATATTCTCAGACAGTATGGTGATGTTACTGTTCACAGCACCACAGCAGCCGGTACAGAAATTGAAACAATAGGTGATGCAGACGGCATATTTGTCAGCAAAAATCACATAACAGAGGAAGTTATGAGAGCCTGCCCCAATCTTAAATTCATAGGTGAGCTTGCAACAGGCTATGACAATATAGATATTGAGGCAGCAAAGAAGCTGGGCGTAAGCGTATACTATACCCCTGCATATTCCACAGAGGCAGTGGCGCAGCACACAATAGCGCTGATGCTTGAAATTTCAAATCACGTTGCGGCAAACAGCGATCTGTCAAGGCAGGGTCACTGGTTTTCAAAGCCTGATTTTTCATATGAATGGGCTCCCGTATCGCTGCTTGCAGGCAAGAGCCTCGGAATCATAGGCTACGGCAACATAGGCAAAAGAGTTGCAAAAATAGCAGAGGCGCTGGGTATGAAAATCAATATCTACAGCCGCGACAGGGAAGCTGCCGTAAAATCCGACATAATTTCTCTGCACTGCCCCGCAACAGCAGAGAATTATCATATGATTAATGATGAATTCATCTCAAAGATGAAAGACGGCGCAATATTAATAAACACCGCAAGAGGCTCTCTGATAGATGAGGCTGCGCTGCTCAAAGCTCTTGACTCAGGCAGACTGTATGCCGCAGGTCTTGATGTTCTTGAAAAAGAACCGCCGGAAAACAATCCTCTTGCAGACCACCCTATATGCTTTGTAACACCTCATGTTGCATGGACTCCTAAGGAGACAAGGCAGAAGGTCATAGATATCGCAGCCTTAAATCTTGACAGCTATCTGCACGATTCAGATACCAAC
>CAVJEY010000031.1:0-15002 GCA_963648745.1 Christensenellaceae bacterium Phil1 | reverse complement strand
GCTTCCTCGCCTGACATCTCAACAGTAAACGGTCCTTCGCCTACGCAGGTTGAGTATGCCTTCATAATCCCCAGAGTGCCTGTCAGCGCAAGTCCCGGAACTCCGGCTCCGACAGGAGCAAATGAGGCAAGAGTTGTTGAAGAGGAAGTGTACGGATATATGCCGAAATCTATATCTCTCAATGCTCCCAGCTGCGCCTCAAACATTATGTTCTTACCCTCAGCCGCAGCCTGATAGAGATAATCCGATACGTCTGTAATATACGGCGCCACCTCTTCGCCGTATTTTTTGAGCCAGTCCATAATCTCGTCTGCATCTACAGGCTCGTGGCCGTAGCCTTTGACTGTGATGTTTTTCCACTCCACAATATCCTTAACCTTTTCGCTGAGGCTGTCCATATCCAGCAGATCCTCCATACGCAGAGCCTTTTTCATATATTTGTCCGCATATACAGGCGCTATACCTCTGCGGGTAGAGCCGAACTTCTTGTCTGCCAGCCTGTCCTCCTCCATAACATCCATCAGTCTGTGGTAAGGCATGCATATGACCGCCTTGTCGCTTATCTTGAGGTTGTCCGGAGTTATTTTGATGCCCTGCTCTCTTAATTTGCCGGCTTCGTTTACAAGATGTTCAATATCTATTACCATGCCGTTCCCCATTATATTCACAGTAGTTTCTCTGAGTATGCCCGAAGGCAGCAGGTTCAGAATAAATTTTCCTTTGTCATTTACAACGGTATGACCCGCATTGTTGCCGCCCTGATAGCGGCATATTATGTCATAGTCAGATGAAAGAAGATCCACCATGCGGCCTTTTCCCTCATCTCCCCAGTTGATACCAACGATTGCTGTAAGCATATAATCAGCTCCCTTCCTGCTATACATTAATTGATACATTCATATTCTTATCGAGAAATCCGCGGTTTTTATCAAGCACCGCCCTGACCTCTCTGAGATAATCCTCTGTCTGCTGCCGGGCTATTCCTGTAAAACAGCTTTCGGCAATGATTTTATCTATATCAGACCTTGTAAGTCCGAATATTTCATCGCCTGCTATTCTGTCGAGCAGATCGTTGCTGCGGCCCTCCTGCTTGACGGCAAGACCTGCGGCCACAGAATGTTTTCTTATGGCCTCGTGGAGAAGCTGTCTGTCGCCTCCGTTTTTGACACAGTACATCAGAATGTTCTCGGTTGCCATGAAAGGCAGCTCCTCGCTGAGATTCTTTTTTATAACCTCAGTGTAAACGCGAAGTCCCGAAACCACATTTATATAAAGCTGAAGTATACCGTCTGTGGCAAGAAAAGCCTCAGGTATGGATATGCGTCTGTTTGCGGAGTCATCAAGACTTCTTTCGAGCCACTGGGTGCCTGCGGTCATTGCAGGATTCATGCATTCTGCAATCACAAAACGGGAGAGCGATGAAATTCTCTCGCTTCTCATGGGATTTCTCTTGTATGCCATTGCGGAAGAACCCACCTGGCCTTCCTCAAAAGGCTCATCAAACTCTTTAAGATGTGAAAGCAGTCTGATGTCGCCCGAAAACTTCTGCGCGCTCTGGGCTATTCCCGACAGTACCGAAAGTATGAAATAGTCTGCCTTGCGGGAGTAGGTCTGGCCGCTTACCGGATATGTTTTTTCAAAGCCCATCTTGCTGCAGATGAGCTCCTCCAGCCTGCGCACCTTGTCTGCATCACCGTCAAACAGCTCCAGAAAACTTGCGCCTGTGCCTGTAGTGCCTCTGCAGCCAAGCAGCTTCATATTTGAAACCGCAAAATCAAGCTGCTCCAGATCCATCATCAGATCCTGCAGCCACAGAGCCGCACGCTTGCCTGCAGTTGTGGGCTGTGCCGCCTGAAAATGTGTATATGCAAGCGTAGGCAGGCTCTTGTACTTTTCGGCAAAATCCGCAAGCTCCGATATGGCAAGCAGAAGCAGTCTGCGGATGCGCATAAGAGCGTTTCTCTGCAGTATCACATCGGTGTTGTCGCCGACATAACAGCTGGTTGCTCCCAGATGAATTACAGGCTTTGCCTTGGGGCAGGCAAGTCCGTAGGCGTATATGTGAGCCATAACATCGTGCCGTACTTCTTTTTCGCGCCGCCTTGCGGCATCATAGTCTATATCATAGATATGCTCTTTCATTTCGGCTATCTGCTCGTCTGTGATATTTATTCCAAGCTCCTGCTCGGCTTCCGCAAGGGCAACCCACAGTTTGCGCCATGTCGAGAACTTGCTGTCGGGCGAAAATATGTGCTTCATTTCTTCGCTCGCATATCTTGTTGTAAGGGGGTTGATATATACGTCGTTCATAATAAGTCCTTTCGGTGCTACAGCAGATGAATACCGGCTGCTTCGCACGTTTTTATCATTTCATCAGGCCATACCGAAACCTGAACCTCTCCTATGTGAGCCTTGCGCAGGAAATACATGCAAAGACGGCTTTGTCCTATGCCTCCGCCTATACTGTAAGGAAGCTCTCTGTTTAATATCGCCTTGTGGAACGGCAGCTCCTTTCGGTCCTCTGCTCCCGCAAGTGCAAGCTGTCTTGCCATGGCCTCCTCATCAACTCTGATGCCCATGGAGGAAATTTCAAATGCCATACCGAGCACTTCGTTCCACAGAATTATATCTCCGTTGAGTTCCCAGTCATCATAGTCTGGCGCTCTGCCGTCATGCTTCTCGCCTGATTTCAAAGCCCCGCCTATTTTCATAATGAATACTGCTCTTTTTTCTTCCGCTATGAGGTTTTCTCTTTCTTTCGGAGTTTTGTCAGGCCATCTGTCCTCCAGCTCCTGCGTTGTTATAAAATATATTTCGTTAGGCAGCTCTGTCTGTATATCTCTGTAGAGTCTGTTGACATAATCGCCCAGATTTTTGAGGGCGCCGTATATTGTCGTAACTGTTTCTTTGAGATACTCCTCTGTCCGCTGCTCTTTTGTTATGACCTTTTCCCAGTCCCACTGGTCAACATAAACGGAGTGAAGATTGTCAAGCTCCTCATCTCTCCTGATGGCGTTCATATCGGTGTAGATGCCGTTTCCTGCGGCAATGCCGTATCTGCCCAGCGCCATGCGCTTCCATTTGGCAAGGGACTGCACTATCTCAACTGTCTGCTCGTCCATGTCCTTAATAGTAAACTGCACGGTTCTCTCAACGCCGTTGAGGTTGTCGTTAAGTCCGCTTTCGGGAGTTACAAACAGCGGTGCCGAAACACGTCTGAGTGAAAGTCCGTAAGCCAGCTCCTGCTGGAAATAGTCTTTGATTTTTTTGATTGCCCTCTGTGACTCCATAAGGTCTAAAACGGGCGTATATTTATCCGGTAGAATAAGTGGTAACATATATCTGTTCCTCCTTTGTATTATACTCTTTATTTTCTGTCTGCGAAAGACTGAGATGCTTTTACGAAGCCGTAAAACAGAGGGTGAGCTCTGTCGGGCCTTGATTTGAATTCGGGATGATACTGAACTCCCACATGAAACTCTCTGTCTGAAAGCTCTACAGCCTCCACAAGTCTTTTGTCAGGTGAAAGCCCCGAAATTGTAAGCCCCCTGTCAGCAAGAAGCTGTCTGTAGTCGTTGTTGAATTCGTAGCGGTGCCTGTGACGTTCGGATATCGCAGGTCTGCCGTAGCATCTGCTCATTGTGGTGCCCGGCACTATTTCGCATGGGAATGCGCCAAGCCTCAGAGTGCCGCCCTTGTCTATATCGCCGCTTTGTCCTGGCATGAAATCTATGACCTTGCATGAGGATATTTCGTTAAATTCTCCCGAATCGGCCTCTGCAAGCCCTGCGACGTTTCTTGCAAACTCTATTACCGCAATCTGCATACCGAGGCAGATGCCAAGATAAGGGACATTGTTCTCTCTTGCATAGCGCGCGGCAAGTATCATGCCATCTATGCCTCTGTCGCCGAAGCCTCCGGGTACAAGAATACCGTCAAGCTCTGCAAGTGCGCTCTCGTATGTGTCAGGTGTCAGGGTTTCGGAATCTATCCAGTTTATATCAATTCCCGTGCCCAGAGCGCAGCCTGCGTGGCGCAGCGCCTCCGCAACCGAAAGATAGGCGTCGTGAAGCTGTATGTATTTGCCTACAAGACCGATGGTTACACTGTCCTTTGTGTTTTTTATTGCGTTTACCATGGCTTCCCAGTCCGCAAGATCCGCGGCGGGAGCGGTAAGACTCAGCTCTCTCAAAACGACGGATGAAAAATTCTGTGATTCAAGCATCAGCGGCGCCTCATAAAGACACGGCAGCGTTATATTTTCGATAACGCAGTCGGCTTTGACATTGCAGAACATTGATATTTTGTCGAAGATGGCAGGCTCAAGATGCCTGTCGCACCTCAAAACAATTATATCAGGGCTTATGCCCATTCCCTGCAGCTCTTTGACCGAGTGCTGGGTAGGCTTTGATTTGTGCTCATCGGAACCGCTGAGAAACGGCACAAGTGTCACATGAATAAAAAGGCTGTTTTCTCTGCCTGCTTCAAGAGCAATCTGTCTTACTGCTTCCAGAAACGGCTGCGACTCTATGTCTCCGATGGTGCCGCCTATCTCTGTGATAACTATGTCTGCATCTGTCTGTCTGCCCACGCGGTAGACAAACTCTTTAATCTCATTGGTTATATGAGGGATGACCTGGACTGTCGAGCCAAGGTATTCACCGCGGCGTTCTTTGTTGAGGACGTTCCAGTATACCTTGCCTGTCGTAAGGTTTGAGTACCTGTTGAGATCCTCATCGATAAATCTCTCGTAATGGCCAAGATCCAGATCGGTTTCGGCTCCGTCCTCGGTAACGTAAACCTCGCCGTGCTGAAACGGACTCATGGTTCCCGGATCCACATTGATGTACGGGTCAAGCTTCTGAGAAGCCACCTTGAATCCGCGCTGCTTGAGCAGACGGCCAAGTGATGCGGCTGTAATCCCTTTGCCAAGACCCGATACTACGCCTCCGGTTACAAATATGTATTTTGTCATGTTTTCACCTCCCGCCAAAAAAAGTGTAAGGCATTCATTCAAGCAAGGGTAATCCCCTTTGGAAGAATGAACGCCTTTGCTTTGTTACAAAAGTATCTAAAAAACAATAATAACCTTGTTTTTGTGATTTGTCAATAATATTTAACAAAAAATTTTGTTTGAAAACACATTTTTATATAAAATAAAGTGAAATTTGCCGTGGGAGCGGGTATAATAGGGATAGAAGAAATATATTGCGGAGGAATTTATGAAAATTGCAGTGATAACAGGCGCTTCATCGGGGATAGGAGCGGAATTTACGACCTGTCTTGACAGGGATGAGCAGTTTGATGAGATATGGGTTATAGCCAGAAGAAAACACAGGCTCGAAAGCATAGAGGCCAGGGCCGGGGTCAGGGTGCTGCCTGCGGATCTGACCCTTGAAAGCTCGTTTGCGGAATATGAAAAGCTGCTTTCGGAGATAAAACCTGAGGTGGCGGTGCTTGTAAATGCGGGAGGCTTCGGGTATTTCGGAGCCTTTGAGGAGGGGAGCTTTACAGAGCAGCTGAGAATGATAGATCTGAATGACAGGGCTCTTGTCGCCATGACATATATTACTCTCCCGTATATGAAACAGGGAGGGCGGATATATAATATGGGGTCGATGTCTGCAATCCAGCCGGTACCGTATATAAATGTGTACGGAGCGACCAAGGCTTTTGTCCTGAGTTTTTCAAGGGCGCTCAATGTTGAGCTTGCAGGCAGGGGTATTCATGTTATGGCAGTATGTCCGTACTGGGTGAAAACAGAGTTTTTTGATACTGCCGTCAGAGACAATACAGTATCAAACTTCAATAAATTCTACACGCCGCAGCAGGTGGTGGCAAAGGCGATGGCGGATATGAAAAAAGGCAGAGATGTGTCGTTTTGCGGAGCCGGAACCAAAATACAGAGGCTTGCGGTAAAACTTTTGCCTCACAGGCTCATAATGAAGCTGTGGTGCAGACAGCAGGGCATCAGGTGATGCAGGGTCTACTTGTCTTTGGCGCTGCCTGATATATTGTATGCAGCCATTCTGTTTGCAAGATCGTGCTTTGCCTCTCTTAATTCCTGCTGGATTTCGAGTACCTTGTGATAGTGTATGTTCTGAGCTTCCAGCCGGGCCTGAATAAGGTTGTTTTCTTCTTTTGCATGAACAAATATATTGATAAAAAATATGAGCAGTGTCGCAGCTACCACCAGCAGCAGTATTCCATAGCAGATTACAAGAGGACCTGCCAGTACCTGTGAAGGGTCAGGATTGATGATTACTTTCAGCGTGATGAATACAATGACAGGCAGGATAACTCCCGCAAACAGCAGGCGCTTCAGCTTCCTGCTGACATTCAGCACCAGAGGCATACACCTGCGGCATATGACAAGTGAAACAGCAAAGCATATTGCAAGAGTTGCGAAGCGAAGAACATAGTCGGAAGCTGTTGATGTTGATTTCGAAAACCATGTGGTGCTGTCAGCACCGGACAGGGCTCCATATGCGACGGTCAGTATTGCCATTATAGCGGTACCCAGAATATTGTATAGAGCCTGATAAAAGTATTCCATAATCAGTATTTCCATTATTCTGTCAGGACGGGCGAGTATTATGCAGACAAGTATAGATATACAGTACAGGATCAGATGTGCCGCCGGCCGGTCATATACAGGAGAAGACGGCAGAGCCGCAAATTCCACAGCAGCATATGTGAGGGCAGCGACTATGGTTGAAAACCACATATTGAACCGCAGAATAGGTCTGTAGACGATGGGAAATTTAACTGTAAGACCAAAAATCATAAGCAGTGCGTTTGTGATTAAGTAAGCAGTCATAGGACATGAACCTTTCCTGATATTTAATAGTATATTAACGATTGTAAAGCACACAGGCGCAAAAGTCAATTTTATGAGGGACAGCGCCTGTGGATGTTTTTTTCTTTGCTAATGGAACAAGCTCCCGAACCGGAATCTGTTTGCACAACTTGAACAAACAGGTTTTAGGGGAATTAAAAGACGGACGAATTGTTCAAACAGAGACAGTAAACAGGAGATGCTGCAGGCAAACGCGGTATCTTTTTTTGTACCCTATAGAGAGTGTATATCCTGAGCGTCTGCGCATATTTCACTACATATAGTGCTTTTGGCCGTATCAGCATTGCATATTGTGATTTTTTCCTGCCATACTTTTGCCTTATATTCACTTTTGATTATCAAAACAGCCCGATATGTGATATAATACAAGGGACTATATATGAGGAGAAGCAATATGTATCTTACACTGGCATTTCTGTTTGGAGTTCTTTTGCCTGTTTCGGCAATAGCAAGAGGCATCGTCTTAAAAGCAGATCCATACAGAGTGGTAACAGCAGGAATAATATACTCGGCAGCAGGCCAGCTTATAGTGATAGCCGTAGCGGGACTTATGGGTCAGTCGGTGGGCGAGCAGCTTCAGACAGGCATTGAAGCCCTGTCAAAGACGCTGGCAGCCAACAGCGAAATAATGCAGTCGCTTGGAATGGATAAGCTCTCGGAAGCAGAGAGAATTTCAAGCCTTCAGAACATATACGGAAGCGTTACGCAGATGCTTCCGGCATCCTTCGTGATATGGGGAGCAATAATATCCTATCTGGAATATATTATACTCTACAGGTGGCTCAGCAAAAAAGCCGGCGGGCTGCGCAGGATGACGCCTGTAAGAGATTTTTCAATGAGAAAACAGGCATTCTTATGCTGGTTCGGTACATATTTTCTGTCATATCTGATATCGCTGTCGGATTTTTCGGCAGGTCAGACGGTCTATGTCAATATAGATTATCTGTTCAGAATGGCATTTGCATATCAGGGTATCAGCTTTATATTTAATTTTGTCTATATGAAAAAATGGCCGAAGGCAGTTGCAATAATTGCGGTAATACTGCTTATGACACAGGGTCTGGGAGTCATGGGTCTTTACCTGCTTGGCTTCTTTGATTTGGTGTTCGGTCTCAAAGGAAGAGTGAGGGGCAGATAATGGAAAACTTTGAACTTGAAAGGTTAATATGCAAATACGCAGGGATGCCTGTATGCACTGTTAACGGAAGCGGCAAGGTTACGGCAGCCAGCAGTGATATAGGCGAGGTTTTTGTATATGACAAGCAGGAGGGCGCTGATATATTCACTATTGCAGGCATCAAATATTCTGCAATACTTGAGAGCGCAGACAGCGGCGAAACCCTGCAGCTTAACCGCAATGACAAGATTTTTAAGCTGGTGGTACGCAGACTCTGCGACGGCCAAACGCCTGACCTTGCGATATATTTTAAGGATATCACCAACTACGAAAATCTCAAGGCCATATATAACAATGAGAGAGCCTGCATAGGTATCATACACGTAGACAATTACGATGAACTTCAGAATGTTACTCCGGCCGGGGACAAATTAAGACTTGATACCGATATAGACAAATGCATCAGGCAGTGGGGCACCAAAATAGACGCCTCAATAACAAGATACAAGCCGGATATGTTTTTCTGTGTATTTGAATACAAATATTATGAATTTATCAAGAGAGATAAATTCTCGGTGCTTGACAAAATCAGAGAAATCGAAACAGAAGCGGATTTCCCGGTTACTCTCAGTATAGGCATCGGCATAGGAGGCAGGAACTATCCGCAAAACGATACCTTTGCGCAGGAGGCAGTTGATCTGGCGCTGGGCAGAGGCGGCGATCAGGCTGTTATCAAAAAAGGCCAGAAGCTTGAATACTACGGCGGAGTTATGAAGGCAGTCGAAAAAAGCAACAAGGGCAAATCCCGAATCATATATTACGGATTTAAGCTGCTTGTGGAGCAGGCATCGAACGTGCTGATTATGGGACACAGATTTCCGGACATGGATGCTTTCGGTTCGGCCCTGGGGATACACAGGCTGGCAAAGGATATCAAAAAAGAAGTATATATTGTCATAAACGAATACAACGACACACTTGCGGAAGTGTTTGAACAGGCAAAGGAAACCGAAGAATACCGGTTTATAACCTCAGAAAAAGCGCTTAATCTGCTTGATGATGATTCACTTGTGGTGCTGCTTGACACGCACAGAGCAGTGCTTGCGGAGTGTCCGGGCCTTGTGGATATGTGCGAGCGCCTTGTTATAATCGACCATCACAGGCGTTCAGAGGATGCCATAGACAATGCCACGCTTGCATATATGGAGCCGTATGCTTCATCTACGAGCGAGCTGGTTACGGAGATGCTGCAGTATGCCGGAGCCAAAAAAACAATATCAAAGCTTGAGGCGGAGGCTCTGCTTGGCGGCATGACGATAGATACCAACAGATTTGCGGTGCAGACAGGCGTGCGCACATTTGAGGCGGCTTCATGGCTCAGGAGAGCGGGAGCTGATACAACGGAAGTCAAGCGCTTTTTCAGAATGGATACAGAAACCTTCAAAATCAGAGCGAGAGGCATAGCCGATGCGCATTTTGAAAACAACATAGCGTTTTCAATCACAAGGCAGCCTCACACCGATTCTCAGATTATAAATGCGCAGGTTGCAGATGAGCTGCTTACAATCAAGGAGATTAAAGCAAGCTTTGTTGCGGGAGTTGACATTACGGGTCAGACGGTTATTTCGGCAAGGTCGCTTGGCGAGGTCAACGTTCAGACCATAATGGAAAAACTCGGCGGCGGGGGACATCTGACTACGGCAGGCGCGCAGGTTTCAGTAAGCCCTGAAGAAGCGATACAGCAGATAAAAGAAATATTAGCGGAGGAATAAATCATGAAAGTTATATTATTACAGGATGTTAAAGGAAGCGGCAAAGCAGGAGATGTAGTTAAGGTAAGCGACGGCTACGCAAGAAACCTCCTTATACCCAAAGGCTTTGCAGTCGAGGCAAACGACAAAAATATGAAAGCCCTCAAAAAGAAAAAAGCCGAGGAGGAGGCGCAGTATCAGGCTGACAAGGCTGCAGCCTTAGAGATTAAGGCAAAGATAGAGGCTATAGAATTTGTAATAAAGACAAAGGGCGGCGAAAACGGCAAGCTGTTTGGCTCAATCACTTCAGCTGATATAGCAGATGCCGTTAAGCAGCAGTCCGGAGCAGACATAGACAAGAAAAAAATCCAGCTTGACTCACCTATCAAACAGGTTGGAGATTTTGAAGTGCCGGTTAAGCTTTTCCATGAGGTGGGCGCGGTACTGAAAATAAAAACGGTAGCGGAATAGAGGAAATGCAATGTCGATGAGAGTACCTCCTCACAATGAGGATGCGGAGCGCAGTGTTCTGGGTGCGGCAATGATAAGCCATGAGGCTATGATGAATGCCGTTGAAATGCTCAGACCTGAGGATTTTTACAACAGAATAAACAAAGAAATCTATGAGGCAATCGAGGAGCTTTACAAAAAAAACAGCCCTGTTGACACAATCACTGTTTCAGAGGAGCTCAAACGGAGAGGCTCACTTGAAATGGCAGGAGGCAGAGGCTATATAAGCGAGCTTACAATCAATGTGCCGTCTGCTGCAAATGCAGGAGAATATGCCAGAATAATTGCCGAAAAATCATCACTTCGCCGCCTTATAGACGTGTCTGCGGATATTACGGACAAGGGATATGATGACAGTATAGACGTAGACGAGATACTCGACTATGCGGAGAGAAGCGTGCTTGAAATCGGACAAAAACGGCAGGTCAGGGATTTCACTCCGATAGAAGAGGTGCTGAGGCGAAACGTTGACAAAATCAGTGAGCTTGCGGCAAATGAAGGCAAAATCACAGGTCTTACAACAGGATTTCTTGATATAGACGAAATGCTTTCGGGTCTTCAGAAATCAGATATGATAATAGTTGCTGCAAGACCCTCAATGGGTAAGACGGCGTTTGCCATCAACATTGCTCAGAATGCCGCCGTCAAAGGAGGAGCATCGGTTATCATATTCAGCCTTGAAATGTCCAAGGAGCAGCTGGGGGAGAGAATACTTGCAGTCGAATCACGAACAGAGCTTGGCAAAATCAAAACAGGCACACTCGAACAAAAAGACTGGGATCGTGTCGGAATAGCAATAGACACACTGTCAAAGGCCAGCATAGTAATAGATGACACGCCGGGAATTTCAGTGATGGAAATGAAAAACAAATGCAGAAGGCTCAAAGCCGAAAAGGGTCTTGACCTCATAGTCATAGACTATCTGCAGCTTATGGAATACAAAGGCAAATCAGATAACCGTCAGCAGGAAATATCGGCTCTGTCAAGAATGATTAAACAGCTTGCAAGAGAAATGGACTGTCCGGTAATCGTTCTTTCACAGCTTTCAAGAGGCGTGGAATCGCGTACTGACAAACACCCGATGATGTCCGACCTGAGAGAATCAGGCTCAATAGAGCAGGATGCGGATATAGTAATGATGCTCTACAGAGACGACTACTATAATAAGGATTCAGAGAAATACAATATATGCGAAATAATCATTGCAAAGCACAGAAACGGTGCTACAGGTACAGTAGAGCTGACATGGCAGCCTCAGTTCACCAAATTCAGTGACAAGGCCAGAAGCGGAGGGAATTATGAATAAAATATTAGATGAAATGATGGTTTGTGAAGTCCTTGAAGCCTATCCTCAGCTTGAGGAGGTGCTTGCGGCAAACGGACTTGCCTGTGCAGGCTGTCCGGCTTCAGGCAATGAAACGCTCAGAGAGGCGGCTGCAAGCCACAATATTGATTTTGACAAACTGGCAGCGGAAATAAAAAAGACACTGGAGTAAATAGTATGGCTTTTTTCATAAAGCAGGATGAAAACTGGTATCTCAAAGATACCGGCATAGAAAACATCTTTATAAATGAATATATGACGCAGGCTCCGGGGGATTATGTCAAGATATATATTCTTGCACTTATGTATGCCAAAATGGGAGCAGACATATCAAATGAAGCTATAGCAAAATCCGTCGGAGTTGAAGAGGAGGATGTGCTCAAGGCATGGAACTACTGGGAAGGGCAGGGCGCTGTAATCAAGCACAAAAAAGAAGGCGCAGGCAGATTCAGCTATGATGTTGAATTTGTTTCCCTCAAAACAGTTTCAAAGACCGGCGGCGCGGCGCTTGTGTCCGAAACAAAAGTAAGTCCTCTTGAAGACGAGGAACTCAAAGGCCTGTATATGCTCATAGAGCAGATAGTTGCAAGGACCCTGAACGGCACAGAGATAAAGGCCATAGAGGAATGGCTGTCCGAGCTTGATACAGATCCGGAGGTTGTTCTCTATGCATACAACTACTGCAAAAACAAAGGCAAGGACAATTACAGATATGTGGGGGCCGTAGTCAAAAACTGGGCGGAAGAAGGCCTCAAAACAGCAGAGCAGGTCGAAAAGCATCTGGCGCAGAGCGATGAGAGAAACTATCTTTACAGGAGAGTTTTCAAGGCTATGGGCTTTGACCGCAACTGGACGGAAAAAGAGCAGATGCTTATGGATTCGTGGTTTGACGATATGGAATTTTCGATAGACAGAGTGCTTGATGCCTGCGGCAGAAGCAGCGGTATTTCAAATCCCAATCTGAATTATGTCAACAAAGTTCTTCAGAACTGGCACGAGCAGGCAGGCGAGCTTGAAGGAACTCCTGCAGAGGGCGCAGGTAAAAAAATATCAATGAGCCGAGTGCTCAAATATTACGAACATATCAAAACAAAAGAAGAAAAAGAAGCCGAATCAAGACGGCGTGAGATATACAAAAAAATACCGAGAATCAGACAGATTGAGCAGCAGCTCAAAAATTGCAGCATGTCAATCTCAAAGGCAATGGTGGGACTTGGCAGCAGCGATAAGGACAAAGAAATACACAGGTTAAGAGAGGAAGCAGAAAACCTGACGGCAGAAAAAGCGTTTCTGCTTACGGATAACAACTACAGACATGACTATATGGATGTAAAATATAAATGTGATTTGTGCAAGGACACAGGAATAACCGAAACAGGCGAAAGGTGCCGGTGTTTTTCACAGAGAATGAAAGAGGCTGTTGAATGGCAAAATCACCAGAAGTAAAAAGCGAAAAAAAACTTAATAAAAAGCCATGTGACAATACAAAGACAACACGAATCAGACAACTGTTTCATAAGATTGCAGACCGGTTTGCGGTTTCCACTCCGGGAGGAGTATCGGAAGTTATGGCAAAGGTGCAGGACAAGACCGACTACTGGATAGAGCTTGTCGGGGATCAGGCTGCAAAAGATATTGCGTGGTTCAAAAAACTGATACGCATTACATTCAGAATAATAGGCAAATGGGTTTCTGTATCAAGACCGGGCGGACTGTCAGGAATTGCGGCAGCGGCAGTAAACAGATATGATTTTGTAATGAACGTGCTTGCCGATAATATTGTGTTTCAGTCAGAAAGACTCTGGAGAGCATTTAACAGGCTTTGTGTGCGTATATGGAAAAGCCGAATACTGTGCCTCAAATATTTCACGGTAACAGTTATTCTGACCATGTGCACAATTGCAGTATTCAACCACGTTACAGGCTATGAGTATTCCTACAACGGCAGAGCTTTGGGTCTTGTCAAAAATCAGGAGGATGCGCTCAAGGTGCTTGACATCGCATCAAAGGGACTTACCAGTGAATACGGCGTTGATGTGCAGATAGACCCCAAGGAGGATATAACCTTCAGGAGAGTTGTGATTGTAGACAGAACCGTTGACGATATGGATGAAGTTCTGAGGAAATTCACATATATGCAGGACACAAAGGCGACGGCATATGCAATCTATGTTGACGGCAGAAGAACCGTTATAGTGGACAGCGAGCAGACTGCAAGGGAAATCCTGCAAAGTCTCAGAGAGAAATATGTGGATCCCGAAAAAGCGGACACATATGACAGAATATACTACGGACAGAAAATAAAGATAAAACAGATAGATACAACTTTAGGAAGACTGATGAACAGGGAAAATGCCATTGACATACTCGACAGGGGCGAAAGTCAGGTGAGGTATACTGTTCAGCTTGGAGATACAGTTAAATCCATAACCGACAGCTTTGCAATGAAGGAAAGCCTGTTCTATGAGCTTAATCCTGATATAGACAGGGAAAGCGGAGCTCTTGAAGAGGGCTCAAAGGTTGCAGTGGTATACAAGACTCCTAAAGTCACTGTTATAACCGAAAAAACAGTAACCTATGACAAGAAGATTAAATACAAAGTCAAAAAGGTAAAGAGCAAAAAACTGTACAAGGGTGTCACTAAGGTTAAGACCAAGGGCAAATACGGCAAAAAAGAAATAACCGCTGTGGTGACAAAAGAAAACGGTGAAGAGATCAGCAGAGATATTCTCAAAGAAAAAACCATCAAAAAACCTGTTACCAAAGTGGTGCTTGTCGGCACCAAGAAGCGCCCTGCCACAGTAGGCTCAGGTGACCTTATAAACCCTTGTCCTGCAGGCTATCAGTCATCGGGCTTCGGTTACAGATGGGGCAGACTGCACAGAGGCGTTGACCTTGCCTGTGCCGCAGGCAACAATATTTATGCCGCAGACGGAGGAACTGTAATTACGGCGGCATTTAACTACAGCTACGGTTACTATATCAAGATAGACCACAAAAACGGCATGGTGACAACATATGCTCACTGCAGCCGCCTGCTTGTATCGGAAGGTGACAAGGTCTACAAGGGCGAGAACATAGCTCTTGTCGGAAATACAGGAAATTCCACGGGAGCACACTGTCACTTTGAAGTCGAGGTTGACGGCTCGCTCAAAAACCCTCGAAATTATTTCTAAACTGAAAAGTAGAACATATGCGGATATGCCGGTAAAAATCAGCACGTCCGCTTTGTTTTTTTACATGAAAAAAAGATTTTGTATGCAAAATCTAAAAAATATGTAAAATAGGAAATAAGTAGAAAAACATGTTGACAATGGTATGAAATGCGGTATAATTAATTCAAGGATATGCATAGCCTTGAATTTTACAGAAAGGAACAGATTCAAATGGCAGAAACAAACAATAATGAAGTAACCTTTGAAATCACAGAACATATAGGTG
>CAVJEY010000030.1:0-15552 GCA_963648745.1 Christensenellaceae bacterium Phil1 | reverse complement strand
CCGTTTTCTCCGGCATATTTCATAAGCTGCATATTGTACAGCATGGCAACAAGGCTCATTGAGACACTGGTCATAAGTTCAGACGAGCCGTTGGTGCAGGCCTTAAGCACAGCCCTGCCTTCAAACGAAGTCCTGCCGAGCTTAAGAATACTGCTGTTCTGCTTTGAAAAATACAGCAGAGGAACACCTCCCCCTATAATCTCGCTTATTGCCGTTGCAATCGCTGCGCCCGCGAGCTTGTATTCCTGCGGCAGAAGTATTACCAGTATCGCGTCAAGAATCATATTGGTCACGCCGGCCGAAACAATTACGGCAAGTCCCAGCTTGGGCTTCTCTGCAGTAATCAGAAAGCTCTGAAACAGCTGCTGCAGCACATAAAACGGCAGTGTGATGAGAATAATGCGCGCATATATAATGCAGTTTTTCAGAAGCTCTCCCTCTGCCCCAAGCAGCACTGCAATCGGGCGGATAAATGTTATCCCCAGTGCGGCAAGCACCACACCTGCCCCAAAGGTTATATATACAAACAATGAAAAATATCTGTTTGCCTTCTCCGAATCCCCCTCGCCAAAGCATTTTGCCACAATAGCGGAACCTCCTGTGCCGAACATAAAGCCTATGGCTCCCAAAATTATCAGCACCGGCATAATAAGGTTTACGGCGGCAAACGGCGTTTTGCCTGCAAAGTTTGATACAAAAAATCCGTCAACCACACTGTATATCGATGTAAAAATCATCATGGCAACAGACGGCATTGTAAACCTCAGCAGTCTGCCGTATGTAAAATGATCTGAAAGCTGAATTTTCATAATTCCTCCGAGTTTGTTTTTGCCTGAGTCTGCCGGCTACAGTTCTTCAAGACTTTCTCTAAACGAGTCAGCATATTTTTCAAGAAGCTTAAGGTGCAGACTGATTTCCTCATCGGTCCAGTCTGAATAAGCCCTGGCCTCAGCAGCAAAAATTTTTGCAACGGTTTTCTCCGCATACTCCCTGCCCTTTGAAGTCAGGCATACCTTTTTTGTTTTGCCCCTCTGCTGCTGCAGATAAACAATATCTTCATTTTCAAGCCTGCGAATTGCCGAGTTTACAGTCTGCTTGCTGATTCCCGATGCCTTGGACATATCGGCAAGCATACAGCTGCCCTCATTGTCATAAAGCATATACAGAATATACATCGCACTGTCGGCAAGCCCCAGTTTGAGCGCCGCCTGATGATACAGGCTGTTAATTTCCGCAGAAAGATAGTTGATTCTGTGCAGATGCTCCATTATATTCCCTGTCATCATTTTCCTCCTTGTCCGAAATCGGACTATTACAGTTTAGTACGATTTCGGACTTGTGTCAATATTTCCGGCATAAAAAAACTGCAAAAGTACAGTTCACTACATATTGCAACGTAATATTTTTTAGATGAATATTTCCATAATCATTTCTCTAGCGAGTTATTTATCAGTGCCTCAGACACGCAAAAAAGAAGCTGCGGCAGACCGCCTCCTGTCAGGCTTTCTGCCGCATATTTTACGCATAAGTTATAACTGTCCCCGACTGGCCGTTTAACGCCTCTATCGCCTTGTCAAGCGATGTTATGACAGCGTGTTTTGACGGGTTTGCTCTTACAAATTTCATCGCGGCCTGAACCTTGGGCAGCATACTGCCTTCGCCAAAATGCCCCTCCTCGCAGTACCTTGCGGCCTCTGCAAGATTAAGCGACGCAAGCTCCCGCTGCTTTGGTGTATTGAAGTTAAGGGAAACCTTCTCAACCTCTGTAAGTATCATAAGAATATCCGCATCCACCTGCTCAGCTAAAAGCTCTGCGGCAAAGTCCTTGTCTATCACAGCCTCAGTACCTTCAATTGTACCGTCAGGCTTTTCGACTACAGGTATGCCTCCTCCGCCGCAGGTAATCACAATGCTTGAATCCCACAGATGTTTGACGGCGTCTATTTCGACTATTTTTCTCGGCATCGGTGAGGCCACAACCCTTCTCCAGCCTCTGCCCGAATCTTCCTTCATAATATAGCCTTTTGCCTTCACAATCGCTCTGGCCTCGCTTTCGGTATAAAAAGGGCCGATAGGCTTGGTCGGATCGTCAAACGCAGGGTCGTTTTCCTCTACAACAACCTGTGTTGCCACAGTTACAACAGGTATATCCCGGTTTCTCAAATTAAGCGCGTGTTTTAATCCCTGCTGCAGATGGTAGCCTATGTACCCCTGTGACATTGCCCCGCATACGTCAAACGGCATGGCAGGTGTCACGTCCCTTGCTGTTTCGGAGGCAAGAAGTATTCTGCCCACCTGCGGTCCGTTGCCATGGACAATGGCAAGCTCATAACCCATATCGCTTATCTGCGCTATATGCTCACAGGTTTTTCTCACAACCTCAAGCTGTGCCTCTGCGGTTGCGGGGCCGTTTCCGGACTGCAGAGCATTTCCTCCCAGTGCAATTACTATTTTAGACGCCATTTCAAACTCTCCTTAAATTTCATCAGCAAATTATAAATCATCTCTGTTTACAGGGCACGACATACATCTTGGGCCACCCCTGCCTCTTGACAGCTCTGCCGACGGAACTGTAAGCACTGTCAGGCCTTTTTTGTCAAGAATATCGTTTGTCACATAATTTCTCTCGTAGGTAACCACCTTGCCCGGCGCAATGCAGAGCGTGTTTGAGCCGTCGTTCCACTGCTCGCGCTGCGCAGCCATCGTATCATCTCCGCCGCATCTGATAAGCTCTACGGCAGGCAGTGAAAGCTCCAGCTTCAAAAGGTTTGTAAGGCTGTCCGTTATCGACTTCACCTTCACCTCTCCATGCCTGTCAAGTGATATTTCAAACAGCTGCAGAGGATCCTCGATTTCGTGATGTATCGTGAATTTATCATAATCAACCATGGTAAATACCGTGTCAAGATGCATAAACGCTCTGCATTTGGGTATATCAAACACTATTATTTTTTTGAACTCAGATCCCGAAAGAAGTCTTTTGGAAAACCTCTCGATGCCCGAAACAGTGGTGCGCTGTGAAAGCCCGACGGCTACGGTGTCCGCCGAAAGCACCAGCACATCACCGCCTTCGATGGAAAATTCATCATTGTATCCGTACCATATATGCTCTCTGTCTGTTGTAAATTCGTCATTGTACATATAAATGTATTTGAGCAGCAGCGACTCGCGCCTTCTTGCCTGGGTGCTCATATGGTGAATATTGATGCCGTTGCCGATGCAGGCGCCGGGATCTCTTGTAAAATACAGATTTGGCATCGGATCCGTATAGTACGGATAGGATACCGATATATAGTCTGCAAGAGATTTCTGTTTAATATCAGGCACCTCTCCTTTTTTGATGCCGGCTATTGCCCTGCTTACCACATCACGGGCAGGCATGCCGTCAAGATAATCAAACAGCTGCTCATATACTCCCTGCGAATGTATATGGCTCGCATCAAGAAACTCTCTGATGAATCTGCTTTTGACACCCTGCTTTTCGAGAGCTTTGGCTGTTTCGTCAAGGTAATACACCACCTCTACGCCGTTATCCCTAAGCAGCTGTGCAAATCTGTCGTGCTCCTGCTGCGCCACCTTGAGATACGGTATATCGTCAAACAGCAATCTCTCAAAATTGTCGGGAACAAGTCCCTCAACCTCATCTCCGAGTCTGTGAAGCAGCACCTTGTTAAGTCTGCCTATCTCCGAAAAATTGTGAATCCCCTGTTTCATTTAAGTTCTCCTCTCCCTGTCTGCTACGCTATAGTTGCAACTATGACCGCCTTGATTGTATGCATTCTGTTTTCGGCTTCGTCAAACACCTTGGACTGTCTTGACATAAACACCTCATCGGTTACCTCTCTGATATCATAACCCAGCTCCATCTGCTCTTTTGCCATAGTGGTTTCAAAGTTGTGGAATGAAGGCAGGCAGTGCAGGAATATGGCGTCAGGGTTTTCGGTCCTGTCCATCATTTCACCTGTAACCTTGTACGGAGTAAGAAGTTTTACTCTCTCAGGAATCTGATCCTCTTCACCCATTGAAGCCCATATATCCGTATAGATTACGTCTGCACCCTTGAGGCAAGCTTCATCTGTGCTCACCTCGATAACAGCACCTGTGGTCTTCGCAACCTCGCGCGCTTTTGCAAGCACACTGCTGTCAACCTGATCAGCCAGCTCCTCAGGACCGTATGCCACAAAGTGCATACCCATTTTGGCGCAGCCGTACATCCACGCATAAGCCATGTTGTTTCTGATATCACCTACAAACACAACCTTGACTTTGGCAAGAGGCTTTGCAATATGCTCCTCGATTGTAAGCATATCAGCAAGTATCTGCGTAGGATGATCGACATCTGTAAGGCCGTTCCATACAGGCACTCCCGCATTGGCGGCAAGCTCCTCTACAACCTCCTGACTGAAGCCTCTGTATTCGATACCGTCATAAAATCTGCCCAGCACCTTTGCAGTGTCGGCAATGGATTCTTTTTTGCCCATCTGTGATGATTTTGAATCAAGAAATGTCACGTGCGCCCCCTCGTCAAGACAGGCAACCTCAAATGAGCATCTTGTTCTTGTGGAGGTCTTTTCAAACAGCAGAACTATATTCTTGCCTTTTAATACCTCGTTTCTTATTCCCGCTCTTTTTTTTGATTTGAGATCGTGAGCAAGATCCAGCATATATCTGATCTCCTCCGGTGTAAAATCCATTAGTGTTAAAAAACTTCTTCCCTTCAAATTTACTGCCATAGCTGTTCTCCTTTACTTATCTTTCGGTTGTTTTCTGTCAGGTTTCTGTCCATGGAACTGGTAGTAGCACACTTCCAGCCTGCCGTTGTAAAGCTTGCGCCTTCTGTCCGCCGGACGCCCGAAGATTTTGTTTTCGACTTCTTTATCTGTTGTAACCATAAAAAGCGACCATGTAGGGTTTTTCTGATAAAACTCCCTGTATGCACTGTAAATGGCTTCTATCTGTTTTTTTTCGCCTATACGTTCACCGTAAGGCGGATTGGTTATGACTATACCGCTCTCCTCAGCTGCCGTAAGCCTTGCCATATCCATCTTTTTGAATTCTATGCAGTCATCAACTCCAGCCTCTGCAGCGTTTTCGATAGCGGCATCAACAGCTCTCCCGCTTATATCCGAGGCCTCAATCCTTATGTCCGCATCGTAGTCTATAGCTTCAAAAGCCGCCTTTCGCTCTGATTTCCAGATTTCAGGCGGTATAATGTCCCATTCCTGTGAGGCAAATTTCCGGTTGAGTCCCGGAGCTATGTTCCTGCCTATCATTGCAGCCTCAATAGGTATGGTGCCTGAACCGCAGCAGGGATCAACCAGCAGTCTGCCGGCTTTCCAGAACGAAAGCTGCACCATGGCCGCGGCAAGGGTTTCTTTGATTGGAGCTTTAACATCGCTCACTCTGTAGCCTCTTTTGTGAAGTCCTGTCCCCGATGTATCTATTGTAAGGGTCACTCTGTCCTTCAGTATTGTGACTTTGACTGTGTACTCCGCGCCTGTTTCTTCAAAATGGTCGATACAGTAAAAAGCACCGAGTCTTTCGACTATGGCCTTTTTGACTATGCTCTGACACGCAGGCACGCTGTGAAGCTTTGACCTGACAGAGGTGCCTGTCACCGTGAATCTGCCGTCTGCGGGAATTATGTCCTCCCATGCGATGGCCTTGGTCTGCTGAAACAGATCTTCAAATTCCAGCGCTTTGAATTCGCCCATTTTGAGAAGCACTCTGTCGGCGCTGCGAAGCCACAGGTTTGACCTCGCTATTGCGCGTTCATCTCCCATATATGTTATCTTGGCATCCTCCGACCTGATTATTCTGTAGCCGAGGGCCTCTATTTCGCGTTTTACCACTGCCTCAAGCCCGAAGGTTGCCGTTGCTATAAGTTCCAGTTTCATTTTTACTCCTGCTTTTCAAAAAAGCTCTCTTAATGAGAGCTTTTTTTTAGATATATGCTTTTCTCTTGTTCATTGCGTTGTTTTCAAGCTTTTCGATTTCTTCCAGGGACTCGCCTGTTCCCTTTGCAACACATTCTTTAGGATCCTCGGCAATCTTGACTTCGATGCCTATTGATTCCTGTATTCTTCTGTCTATGCCGTAAAGCAAAGCGCCGCCGCCTGTAATCGTAATACCGCTTGTGCTGATATCTGCAGCAAGCTCAGGAGGTGTCTGCTCAAGCACGATATGAACAGCCTCAACTATTGCGTCAAGAGGCTCTTTGAGCGCGCTCATCATTTCCTCTGACGTAATCTCCACAGTCTTAGGAAGTCCGGTAACTCTGTCTCTGCCTCTGCACTCCATGGTAACACTTTCTTCTCTCGGATAAGCTGTACCGATGCTCATTTTGAGTTCTTCGGCTGTACGCTCACCTATATACAGGTTGTGCTCCTTGGCCATATATCTTACGATATGATCATCGAATTTGTCTCCTGCCATCTTGATTGATTCACTGGCAACAATGCCGCCGAGTGAGATAACGGCAATGTCTGTGGTACCGCCGCCTATATCTATAACCATGGTGCCGTCAGGTTTTGAAATATCAATACCTGCGCCTATAGCCGCAGCTACCGGCTCCTCCATCAGATATACTGTTTTGCCGCCTGCCTGTGTGGCTGCTTCTCTTACTGCTCTTTTCTCTACTTCGGTAACTCCGCTCGGCACGCATACCATGATTTTAGGTCTGAAAAATCTGCCTGTGCCGCAGCTTTTTCTGATGAAATATTTGAGCATTCTCTCGGTAACGTCATAGTCTGAAATAACGCCGTCTCTGAGAGGTCTTACCGCAATGATGTTGGCAGGAGTTCTGCCCAGCATCAGTCTGGCTTCCTCGCCTACCGCAAGAATCTCATCTGTATCTCTGTTGATTGCAACTACCGAGGGTTCATTAAGAACAATCCCCTTACCCTTTATATATACCAGAACATTCGCGGTTCCAAGGTCAATGCCAACTTCTTCTGTAAACGCCATCTTAATCTCTCCTTCTACAAATTTTATTCGGTTTATTTTAAGCCTGCTGTGCGGCTGTCTTGTTTTAATTTCAATCTGTATTCTTATAATTTACAGTTGCCTTTAATATTATATATAAAAAGTGCGGTTATTTCAAACTAATTTTCGATTATCACATACTTTTCATACAAATTACACTTACTGCGCCGGAAAATCCCGTTCAAAACGGCTTTTTGCAACTGTTCTGCTTCCCGTTATCTCTGAATTTGTTGACCTTGGGGTCAAAAAAGGTTAATATATGAAATATAAAGGATGGTTAAACTTATGTCTGTAAAAAACGAAGTGTTAAAACTGCTTGAAGAAAACAGAGGCCGTTTTCTGTCAGGTGAAAAAATGGCCGATTCTCTTGACGTGTCAAGGACAGCCGTATGGAAGGCAATACGTGCGCTTCAAAACGAGGGGCACAGTATCGATGCCGTTACCAACAGGGGATATATGCTCTGCGAGGACAGCAATATGCTTTCAAAAGAGGGTATTGAGCTGTATCTCAGAAGCAGCGCTCCTCTTCATTTTTTTCACAGCACAGACTCCACCAACAAAAGAGCCGCAGCCCTTGCGCTTGAGGGCGCAGAAAGCGGCACCTGCGTGGTCGCTGCGCATCAGAGCGCAGGCAGAGGCAGGCTGGGCAGAAGCTTTTATTCTCCAGACAGGCAGGGAATATATCTTTCGGTAATATTAAAACCGGATTTTGATATTTCAAAGGCTGTGCTTATCACCGCCGCGGCATCTGTTGCGGTAAGCAGGGCAATACAGGCAGTATGCGGCCTGCGCCCTCAGATTAAGTGGGTAAACGATCTGTATCTTGACGGCAAAAAAATATGCGGCATACTCACAGAGGCTATTACGGACTTTGAGAGCGGGCAGATTGCAGACATAGTTGTCGGCATCGGCATCAACTGCTCCTGCGAGGATTTTCCCGATGAAATACGGGATATTGCAGGCGGCATCCCCGGCAGCTATTCCAAAAACGCTCTTGCCGCAGAGGTTATAAATCAGCTGCTTGACATTGCCTCTAATATCGAGGCAAGGGATTTCATAGACGAATACAGACAGAGTTCAATGGTTACAGGCAAAAATATCAATGTTATCAAGACAGGCAGAGAGCCTGCCGCCGCTTTTGCGGAGGACATCGATAACAACGGAGCCCTTATAGTGAGATACCCTGACGGCCGGAGAGAAACACTGACAACCGGCGAGGTGTCAATAAGGCTCAGGTAGAGGGAGAACAGAGAATGAGTTTTTTAGAAGTATCAACAGAGAAATCGGGCTTTGTGGTCGGAGCCATAGCAGGATTTTTTGACAAAATTCCTGCTGCCGCGCACCTGCTTACCACGATATTCAGATGGGTCTTTGTTGCAATAGCGGTATATGTGCTGCTTCACGCAATACTTTCACTTTTAAGATCCAAAAACCCGTCTGAAATATGGGCGTATGTTCAGGACGAAACCGGCAATTCCACACCGCTGAGCCACTGGGAAAACGTAATAGGCAGAGCTGCGAACTGCGATGTGGTTCTTGACAGCATGAGTGTTTCAAGAAACCACGCCACCCTTATAAGGAACCGCGACGGCAGCTGGACATATACGGATATGGCCTCCAGAAACGGCTCATATATCAACGGCGAGCGAATGCGCCGCAAATCCGCAATCGTAAATATAGGGGATGTTATCTCCATAGGCGAGGAGCAGCTGACGCTGTTCCCTATCAGCCTTGAGGAGCAGAGAAACAACACCAGCTACAGAATGGAAAAATCAAAGCCGCTTTCACCATGGGCGTGTCTTGCGGCGCTGAGTCTTTTTCAGATTCTGACCGCGCTGCAACTTGTTATCGCACTCGGCGATGACTGCCCTTCGGCGCTGCCTCTGTGTATGCTGGGACTTTGTGTTGTCATGTGGGCATATTTTCTGTTTATGCGCTCGCTCAAAAGAACAGGCTTTGAAATGGAGCTTATCGCATTTTTCCTTTCGACGCTGAGCCTGGCCGTCACGGCCTCCGCAGCGCCGGAATCTGTACTCAAGCAGCTTATCGCAATACTGCTGGGGCTGATTGTATTTGTGGCATTGTGCTGGTATCTGCGCGACTTAAACAGAGCAAAGGATATCCGTATATTTATGGTAGGCGCGGCGGTTGTCCTGCTGCTTGTCAATCTGGTTTTCGGCTCCTCAGAGTACGGCGCTCAGAACTGGATCAATCTGGGCTTCACTTCAATACAGCCCTCGGAGTTTGTAAAGATAGCATTTATTTATGCCGGAGCCGCAACTCTGAACGAGCTTTTTACAAGAAAAAATCTGACCCTGTTTGTAGGGCTTTCAATATTCTGTCTGGGCGCGCTGGCGCTTATGAGTGACTTCGGAACCGCCGCAATATTCTTCGTGGCTTTCCTTGTCATATCTTTCCTGCGTTCAGGCGACTTCTCAAAGCTCATACTTATCGTGGCGGTAGCCGTGACAGGCGTTCTGCTCATGCTCAAATTCAAGCCGTACATAGCCGAAAGATTCTCCGCATGGGGACACGTGTGGGAATATGCGGACGCTGCGGGATTTCAGCAGACAAGAACCATGGTTGCCTCTGCCAGCGGAGGACTGGTGGGCGTCGGCGCAGGCAACGGCTGGCTCAATCAGGTATTCGCCTCCGATACCGACCTTGTTTTCGGAGTGCTTACAGAGGAATGGGGACTCATAATCTCCTCTCTTGCCGTAATATCAATAGTGACTCTTTCGGTGTTTGCGGTACAGTCCATAATGGCAGGACGCTCCACCTTCTATACGATTGCAGCCTGCTCTGCAATGACAATGCTGATGATGCAGACAATCCTGAATGTTTTCGGCTCGGTTGACCTGCTGCCGCTTACAGGAGTAACCTTCCCGTTTGTTTCAAACGGCGGCTCCAGCATGCTGGTTTCATGGGGGCTGCTGGCGTTTCTCAAAGCCGCGGACACAAGACAGAATGCAAGCTTTGCGGTACGGCTTGCCAGAAAGAACGAGTTTCAGCCTGCAGAGGATATAGACATATACAAAGCCGCACCTCTTGAAAAGGATGATGTATATTCGGAGCCTGAGGTTCAGGAAGTCAAAAACTGGGATGATTTGTTTTAGGGGGTTTTAGAGATGAAAAAACTTGAAAAAAGAGCAATACTCTGTCTGCTCTGCGCTGCTGTGCTGGTTCTCGGACTTGGCATATTTATAGCTGAATTTGCGGTCAAAGGCAGCACATGGGCATCATACCCTGCCAATCAGCATATATATAAGGACGGTAATCTGACGACAGGTACAATATATGATGTAAACGGCACGAAGCTTGCCGAAAACACCAAAGACGGCATTAACTACAACGACGATGCGGCCATAAGGCGGGCTACGGTACATATTGTGGGCGACAAAAAAAGAAGCATCAGCAGCTCTGCCGAAAGCGCATTTCAGAGCAAGCTGGTGGGATACAATATAATTACGGGGGTTTACGATTCGGGAAACAGAGATCTTTATCTGACCATAGATGCAGACGTATGCAAGGCTGCCAATGAGGCTCTTGCAGGCCGAAGCGGCACCGTAGGAGTATATAACTACGAGACAGGCAACATTATCTGCCTTGTAAGCTCGCCTAATTTCGACCCTGAAAATCCGCCTTCGGTAAGCAGCAATGACACTTCCGGACTTTATATGAACAGATTTTTTTCCTCGGCAATAGTTCCCGGCTCCATATTCAAACTGGTGACAACCTCTGCCGTAATCGAAAACAGAAGCAATCTGGACAGCTGGGAGTACACCTGCACAGGCAAGGCTGTCTACGGCTCCGAAACCATCACCTGCCCTGCAGTACACGGTCATCAGAATTTTTATGATGCGCTGGCAAACTCATGCAACGGAGCATTTGCACAGCTTGCTCAGGATGTGGGCGCCGAAACGCTTCAGGAATAT
Source organism: Christensenellaceae bacterium Phil1 (assembly GCA_963648745.1). Lineage (GTDB taxonomy): Bacteria > Bacillota > Clostridia > Peptostreptococcales > Anaerovoracaceae > UMGS973. Next base: position 4,633 of record CAVJEY010000030.1, on the reverse strand, counting down.
GTCGATAAATACAAATTAAACAAGCCTGTAGACGTAAACGGCATAAAAACAGCCTCAGGCAGCTTCAGTTTTCCCGATGACAACAATGTGTTTCTGGCATGGGCCGGCATAGGGCAGTATGAGGATCTCATAAACCCTTGCTCCTACCTGAGATTTGTGGGGGCGATTGCAGGCGGCGGCAGCGCGGCGGAGCCGAGAATAATATCTGCCGTCAAATACAGAATAGGGCTTCCTGCAGGAATATACAAAACAAAGAGCACAGGCTCCCTTATCGAAGAGGACACTGCGCTTGAGCTTCAGTCCATGATGAAAAACAATGTGGAAAAAACCTACGGAGAAAGCAATTTCCCGGGGCTTGACATATATGCGAAATCCGGCACCGCAGAGGTGGGAGGCAGCAAGGCTCCGAACTCGTGGTTTACCGGCTTTATAAAAAACGAGGGCTATCCTTATGCTTTCATCGTGCTTGTGGAAAACGGCGGCTACGGAAGCGTTGTCGCAGGAGATGTGGCAAACAAAGTAATGCAGGCGGTAATAGCAACCGACCCGCAGGAATAGCAGATACCCCGGTATTGTATTACGCAGTACCGGTTTTTTTACTCCATGAACATAATAACAAAGCTTACGGACAGAAAAACCGCAGAAACAAATATCGTGGCAATACCCGCAACAGGCGCCAGCAGGCTTCCTGCTGCCGCGCCTGCAGCAAAAAATCCTATTACGCCAAAATAATGCCCCGTCTCTCTGAGCTGCTCTTTTTTGTGATCTCTGAGATATGCCGACAATGCGGCAACTCCGCTTCTCATATTGCCTATGCACATTGTGCTGGCATAGGAATATCCGTTGACCTTTCTAAAAGCCTGAACCTGCATTGCACAGACAAATGATACAACAGATGATGCCGTGACATTAATAGTTTTGGGAAGAAACCCGACAAAAACCAGCAGTGCAATCTCAATCACCAGCAGCCCCTGCCGCCAGTGCAGCCTTGAAGCGTACTTAAAACGGGCCTGCAGCTTCTCTGCAGCAAAAACGCCCATAGCAAAGCTCAAAAGCGGCACTGCATAATGCCCCGCCATACCGAAATTCCCCTGCATCAGATACTGGCTCATCAGTACCACATTTCCGGTCTGTGCATTGGCAAACACACCGCCTCTGACACAATATGTATACGCATCCTGAAGCCCTCCCGACAAAGCAAGAAAAACGCTTGTCACAAAGGCCTCCGACATCTGTTTTTTCTTTTTTTCACTGCCCATTGCTTTTTCACCTCATCTGTATTATACTTTCATAAACGTAATATGTAAAAAGTATATTTAATATAGTGACTATACAATATTTATATGGAGGACAGCTGTGATAAGCTTTGACTATTACCGCATATTCTATTTTGCCGCCCGATACGGGAGCTTCACAAAAGCCGCTGCGGCGCTCAGCAGCAATCAGCCCAATATTACAAGGTGCATCAACAATCTTGAATCCCAGCTTGGCTGCAGGCTTTTTGTGCGCTCCAACAGAGGCATAGCCCTGACTGCCGAAGGAGAGAAGCTGTATTCAAGAGTTGCGGCCGCATACACCCAGCTCAGCCTTGGCGAAGCCGAGCTGAAAGCGGATCAGAGCCTTGATGAGGGCATAATAACCATAGCCGCCAGCGGCAGCGCGCTGCGCCTGTTTCTTTTAGACAGGCTTGAGGCATTTCACGAAAAATACCCCAATGTGCAGCTTAAGATTTCAAATCAGACATCACCGCAGGCAGTAGATGAAATAGAAAAAGGGCTTGCCGACATAGCCGTAACAACCAGCCCCGCACATATACCCGCATCGGTCATAAGTCATACACTTATGAGCTTCAGAGAATGCCTCATAGGCGGAAGCAGATACTCCCATCTCGCAAAAGCTTATCAGTCTTTAGACAGACTTGCAGCACTGCCGTTTATTTTTCTCTCGGAAAAAACAGGAACAAGGCAGCTTTACAGCGACTTTTTTCTCAAAAAAGGCATACAGCTTCACGCCGACATAGAAGTTGCTACAATGGATCAGATTCTGCCTGTGGTACAGCATAACTTAGGGCTTGGGTTTTATCCCGCAAGTCTGGCAGGCAGCGCAGATGACATAGTCATAATTCCTCTGTCTGACACTCTGCCCGAAAGGCACATATACCTGCTTGAGCGAAAAGATCTTACCGAAGGCATAGCTGCAAGGAAGCTGCGGGAATTTCTGGTTGGTAAATAAATTTATTTTTTATTTCTTGTTATTGAAATAGCTGTGATTTAGGAATAATATATTAGCAGCGGCAATATTAAAAGAATCGAGGCGAAGATATTGAAATTTGACTTACACTGTCACACAAAAGAAGGATCACTGGATTCTAAGGTTTCCGTTCAGGAATATGTATATAAATTTATGACACTTGGTTATGACGGGTTTATGATTGCAGACCACAACAGCTACAAGGGCTGCAGGGCATGGGACAGACTAAGCAAAGACCCGAGGTACAAGGATTTTCACGTTATACGCGGAATAGAATACGATACTAAAGATGCCGGACATATTCTTGTTGTAATGCCCGATGATCTGTATCTGCCTGTTCTCAGGATACGCGGCATGCGCTGCAGCAGGCTGATAAAAATTGTTCACATTTTCGGCGGAATACTGGGTCCTGCGCACCCGTTCGGAGCCGCAAGCTCCAGTGCAATGGGCTTCAAACAGATGGATATGCGCCTTATTCGCAAATTTGATTTTATCGAAACCTTTAACACCTGTGAATCCGCTGTTTCAAATGCCAGAGCAAAAATACTCGCAGATGAATACAAAACGCCCGGTTTTGCCGGCTCAGATGCTCATGTATGCAGCTATCTTGGTATGGCCTGCACCGAAATCGATGCCGATATACGGTGCAACAACGATCTGATCCGGGCAGTAAAAAACCGCGTTCCCATCAGAGCCTGCGGCACAGAGCGTGAGCAGACCAGAAAAGGCAGACGCAAGGAGCACTGGATAGGAATTCTGGGATTCAAGGTATACAACAGAGGCATAGGCAAAATCGTATTCCCATACAGGAGGCTGAAGCTTGCCAAACTGATAAAGCCACTTGCCCGCCCTCATATCCGCGCAAAAAAACAGATTCGCAAAGCATCCGGACGAAGCTGCAACTAAACAGTTTCACCCGGATGTTTCGGTATACAGTTAAAATCGGCTGCTTTATCGAGCGCGGGCTATTACATATACTCTGCCATGGTTTCCCATGGCAACAAGCTATATTCTTTTCCTGATGTCACTTGCAAGGAAAAGCCTGTCCCTTGCTGTTTTTTTAATCGGCACAAGCCTGCCGCGCCTTACAAGATCATCAATATTCTGTCTTGAGCAGCCCAGTATATGTGCCGCCTCCGCTGTATTTACAAGCCCGTCTCTGATGCTGCATATAAATTCTTCATAGGTCAGCGCTATTTCCTTTCCGGCCTGATACAGCTGCTCATAAGAAAGCTCAAACATATTTCCCCATTTCACGCCGTTTCCGTCCGGCTGCATTTCAACATTTCTAAAGTATTCTTCATTCGCTTCTAAAAATCCATACCTCCTGTCTGCACCTGCAATTTTTTTAATATCGCATTTTTTTGTTTTGCCGTCCCTGAAAAACACAATCAGCGTACCCTGCCCTGCAATAACCATACTGTCTGTTTTTTGTCTGAATCTTTTTTCGAGTACGATGTTCATGTGTTTTTCATCAACAGGCGCAATATAGCAGCTGTCCTGTGCGCATCTGCCTGCAGATATAATCAGCAATCTGAACTCATCATATTCTTTCAGTCCGTTATCTCTCAGAATATGACCCAGATTCTGCCTGTCAGTCGGTACAATACGCTGCTGTACCCAGATTCTGCTCCAGTAGGAATTGATGCTTCTCATGCCCTTTTTCAAAAACGGCGACAGTGAAACAGGCAGTTCCCACTCATCTGCCGCCTCATTCAGTTCTATATAGAATTGTTTTTGTTTTTCGTAATATATGAGATAGGCAAGATCTTTGCCGGGATAAAAATCATCCCTTATCGCATAAGTTCTCATAGCATTTCCACCTCTTCCATATCATTTCCCAGACCTTGTCCTGCCATTCCTGTGGCATAATCCCATCAATATCCTTAAAAATATATTCCCTGTCCTGTTCTTTTAATTTCCCGATATCAGGCCTGTATTCCAAAGGTATAATATTAAGATTTTCCCTCGCCGAATTCGAACCCACAAAGCACTGCACGGGTTTATCCTCCATAACGTCAATCTCTTTGATTTCCGATATATTTTTGCTGCTGAAAATCAACGACAGTCCATGGTCAAAAAGATCCGCAAGTCTTATGCTCCTGCTTACTGAATTTTTGAGGACTTCGATATTAGCGCCATGTCTGTCACGATTTAATATAAGATAGTCGATTAGAAGCATTTTGTATATATAGTCTTCCCATCCCTGCCGTATGCAAAACTCCAGCGGGGATTCATCTTCCAGCCGTTCCATCTGATAATAAATGTCCAGCGCTATCTTGCTGTCTCCTGCTGTTTTGAAATCCTCTGAAGCACAAAGGTAAGTCGTGTATCTGCTGCCGTCAATTACAATATCGGCATTTATGAGCTGATAGTCCAAATG
>CAVJEY010000029.1:11288-15598 GCA_963648745.1 Christensenellaceae bacterium Phil1 | reverse complement strand
ACATCTCCCTGTATTTTTTCACCGTCTGCAATGGTGATGCTTTCTATACATTCTCCTGACATCTCCACATCCACGGCTCTGCTCACCAGTCTTACATCTATTCCTTTTTCTCTGAGAAGCCTTCTGACCTGCGGCTCCACTTTTATGACGTTATACAGGCTGGCATGACTGTGGCCCGGAAAATCTATATTGGTATGGGTTGCACAGCTGTCGGTTATGTCAAACAGCTCCCCCGCTCCAAGAGCAATATTTTCCTCAGCCCCCGTATATCTACCGTTGTTTCTCATTATTCCGCCCACATTGCCAAGCCCAAGCAGCATATCTGTTTTTTCAAGAAGAATAACCTCCGCGCCTGCTTTCCGGGCACCTAAGGCTGCTGCAATTCCCGACCATCCTCCGCCTGCTACTACTGCTCTGTACATAAAAACCCCCTAAAAGTAATATTATTAAAATCTATTACTTCCGGAGGGTGTTTATTCTGTTTATTCAATGCTTCTAAGAGGCTTTTTGAAGCTGAGCAAATACCTGCAGCGTTTTATATACAGCACAGTTTCTCATTTCACTTCACATACCTCAAAAATCATCTGTACTACCTCATGAACAGAAACATCCGGATTATCCCGAAAGAAAGTTATTCCTCTGTAGTTTTCTTTGATTTTTCTTTATTCACAGTTGCTCTGCACAAGTTTCTCCGCTCGGGTAATTGCCAGCCTGATTGAGTCTATCGTCACAAATTCATTCAGGATTTGCATAAACTCATTATGGCTCTTGAAATCATCAATACTCGTATAACTTCGATGAAACCATCTGTTAACCAGAGTAAGATATGAATTGCGATTCTGCACAGAATGAGTCATATCGGCCACATGAAGCAGCATCCATAATTCAAATGTGTAATTGGAATACCCCAGCTTATAGCTGATGCCAAACTTATCTTCCGCTATCTTCATTTCATCGATAAGCCTATAGAACCTGGCTCTCTGAAAATCATTATAGTAATCCTCAATATCCTGTATATGAATATATGGTATCTTCCTGTTACCCTTTTGTTTTTCTACCGGCTTATGCGCATTGCGCTTTGCATATTCCAGCGGGGACATTTTTTGGGGTGAGACCTTCAAATTATATGTGCTCCTGCCACTGCTGTTAATAAGCTTCGAAAGATATTCAAAATACATTTTCTCGCAGTTAACTCCCTCAACCGAGATATTGAACTGTCTTGACTCTTTCTTAATCATCATTCTCAACCTCTCTCAGGATGTCTGCAACAATATCTGTGAAGTCAATATCTTCAATAGCTCCATATCGGCTTATGAAGTAGTTCTTCATATAGTCACTGGTCTTTCTGACACTTGCTCCACCGTTGGCTCTAAAGTCAGACAATGCATAAAGACTGCTGGATTTGCTCTCCTTATTCCTCTCAACAAATTTAATCTCATCACGCCTTAACAGGCTGTGATTCAGGTAGATGGGATTGTGTGTATTAAAGATAAGCTGTGCGCCGTTTTTATTTACTCCGTCATTATGGAAAATCGTAATTAAATTCATAACAATCATAGGATGCAAAGAAGCATCCAGCTCATCCATCACCAGCACAGCGCCATTGCGCAGTGCAGTAATTATAACAGGCATAATTGAGATAAGGCGCATTGTTCCTACGGACTCAATTTTATCTGCATCAAGACCATACAGCTTACTGTCTGTTTTCTGAAGCACAGACATAAGCTTTGTCGTATGCGTTTCGGGGTCATTTACATAGGCAAAATCACTTCCTATAATGCCTGCTTCCTGTGCAATCTTATTGATATACACATTAATCATTGCGCGCCCATTATCATCCGGCATACCCGGATAGAATCTGGTTCTGTCTGAAGAATTCACTACAATAAATAATTCTTCGAACCATTGCCTGATTTCACCAACAAGCTTTTTGCTGCAAAACGAATTAAAGTCTGTTACTAGAAGCAAACTGTCTGTCGTGATATTACTGCTCATTGCCTTGCGTGTTTTTTCCGTGTCTTTCAAATCATACCCCACATTAAGACAATCAGCAACGTCATCAAGTTTCAGCCTGCGAACAGCATCCTTTGTCCTGTCAAATATCAGGAAATCATTGACATACAGTTGTTCGCGGTCAATATACCTGTCCGCACTTTTTTCAAGGAACGCTCCCAGAAAAACAGCAATAACATAACGATACTTACTCCCCCTGAACGTAAAGGAAACATCGAATCGCACCGGAGCTGCGTCATCTCGAAAAGCAAACGGTGCAAGAAAAAGTCCGCTGCTGACGTGATCACCGCTGAGATCATCTGCGGCGTCACGTATATTTCCCCTAAGCACAATCTGTCGCATACAGGACATTGCATTCACTATAGATGTTTTACCTGCCGCATTGGGACCATATATAACTGAGGCCGTCAATCCTCTCTCTTTCTTTTGGGCGATATTCTCGTGAATAATACTATAATCCAGTTCTGTCATTCGCTTTTCCGGAATCATATTAAACTCAAAACCATCCTGAAAGGATTTAAAATTATCACAACTAAAATTCAACAGCATATTTTTCACCTCCGTGCTAATTATTTGCACTTTCGGTTCTATTATACGCTATATCAGCAAATAAATCAAACACTTCGTGCTGTTATCTGGCATATTATAAGATTTTTCCCGTCCAACCTCCGCCTGCTGCTACTGCTCTGTACATAAAAACCCCCTAAAAGTAATATTATTAAAATCTATTACTTCCGGAGGGTGTTTATTCTGTTTATTCAGTACCTCTATGAGGCTTTTTGAAGCTGAGCCAGCTCCCGCAGCTTTTCTTTTTCCTGCGGCGTAGGATTTTTAGGAACAGAAACCTGCACCGTTACATATTCGTCACCATACTGTCCCTTGTTTTTCATTGATACTATACCTTTGTTTTTTATCCTTATTTTGCTTCCCGACTGTGTTCCCGGCGGTATATTGCATCTGACTCTGCCGTAAAGTGTAGGGAAAACCGCACTGCCGCCTAAAACCGCAGTTGTATACGGAATTTCCTCCGTAGTATAAACGTCCATTCCTTTTCTCTCATATCCCGGTTTTTGAGCTATGTGTATCTTTATATACATATCGCCTGCAGGCATTCCGCCTTCGCCCCGATGTCCGTTGCCTTTAAGTCTGATGCTCTGCCCTTCGTCTATACCTGCCGGAATTTTAACCTCAAAAGGCTTCTTCGTGTTTCCTTCAAAGTACAGTTTTTTCGTCGCACCGAAAGCTGCCTCATCAAAGGATACAGTAAGCTGTGTTTCTATATCTGCACCTTTCGAGGCTCTCCTGTGCGAATGTCTTCCGAATATATCCTTAAAAATATCCTCAAAATCAGCCCCATTAAAATGATACTCTCTGTAGTTCTCATTTTCCGGCTGCCTGTAATTCATACTCTCATCAAATGCCGCGTGGCCGAATCTGTCATACAGCTTTCTTTTTTCGGGATCCTTGAGCACATCATATGCCTCGGAAACCTCCTTGAATTTTTCCTCCGAATTCTTATCGCCCGGATTTGCATCGGGGTGATATTTTTTTGCCAGTTTTCTGTATGCCGATTTAAGTTCGCTCTCGGAAGCGGAACGGTCTATGCCAAGGATTTCATAATAATCTCGTTTGTTCATCATTAACACCCCCTGCTGAAAAAGGCGGAAGCATCTGCCTTACAGTCACTCCCGCCTTACCTGCCTTATATCTGATTACCTGATTTAGCCTTCTATTGCAATATACTTGGCTTCTTCAATTTCCGGCTTGTTTTCTTTTTTCGGTACGAAAAGCTTCAGAATACCGTTTTCAAATTTTGCTTTGATGTCTTCCTGATTAAGATTTTCGCCTACATAAAAGCTTCTGCTGCAGTTGCCGCTGAATCTTTCTCTCCTGATAAACTTGCCGTCTTTGTCCTTATCTTCTTTTTCGCTGTTTGTTGATGCGCTGATTGTCAGTGTGCCGTCTTTGAGTTCGGCTTTAATATCTTCTTTGCTGTAGCCCGGAAGGTCCACATGAAGCTCAAAGCCTTCGTCTGACTCTTTAACATCTGTACGCATTATCGCAGCTTCGTGTCCTATGCTGCCTGCAAGTCTTCTCTCCGGTCTTGCAAAATCACTAAAGAATCCGTCAAATAAGTTTTCTCCTAAAAAGTTTGTCATTAACATTGTATTTACCTCCATTACCCATCGTGGATACCCACTGTATCAAATTGTGTTTTCCTTTTCTATGGTTTTATTATACACCCTTTGTTAGCACTCGTCAATAGTGAGTGCTAACAAAAATTAAAAAATTTTTTC
>CAVJEY010000029.1:0-11229 GCA_963648745.1 Christensenellaceae bacterium Phil1 | reverse complement strand
ATGTAAAATTATTCAACTGTTACTGATTTGGCCAGATTCTTTGGCTTATCTATATTGCAGCCTCTCAGCTTTGCAATATGGTATGCCAGTATCTGAAGCGGCACTATCTCAAGCACCGGTGAAACCTCGTCCATGCAGTCCGGTATGTAAATCGTCATATCAGCCTGTTTTTCGATGGCATCAGAATTGTCTTTTGCAACGCCGATTACAAATGCTCCTCTGGCTTTGATTTCCTGTATGTTTGAAAGCATTTTTTCGTACAGATTTTCCTGCGCGGCAAGCGCTATAACCGGCGTGCCCGGCTCTATCAGCGCAATAGTGCCGTGCTTCAGCTCTCCTGCCGCCATTGCAAATGAGTTGATGTATGAAATCTCTTTGAGCTTGAGAGAGCCCTCATACGCTATAGATGAATCCATCCCTCTGCCTATGAAAAACACATTGTTGTTTCTGTATATTTTTTTGGCTACTTCAGCTATATAGTTTTCCTGATTCAGCACTTTTTCAATCTTGCCCGGAAGCGCTTTGAGCTGGCTCACCACCTGCTTAAAATATTTGCCGTCCATAGAGCCTCTGACCTGCCCCATATAAAGTGCCAGCAGATACATGCACATAAGCTGGGTTGTGTAGGCTTTGGTTGAGGCAACTGCAATTTCAGGCCCTGCCCATGTATAAAACACATCGTCAGACTCTCTTGCAACCGAGCTTCCGACCACATTCACAACCGACAGCACTCTTGCTCCCTTTCGTCTGGCCTCTCTGAGCGCCGCAAGGGTATCAAGGGTTTCTCCCGACTGGCTTATGGCTATAAAGAGGGTGCGGTCGTCTATAAGGGGATCTCTGTATCTGAATTCCGAAGCGACATCAACCTCAACAGGAATTTTGGCAAATTTCTCAATTGCGGCCTTGCCTATGAGTCCGGCATGGTAAGCTGTACCGCAGGCAACTATGTATACCCTCGATATATTGTCAAGCTCCTCTCTTGTAAGGCTGATTCCGTCAAGCTTAATACTGCCGTTTTCGTCAAGCCTTCTGTTCAGGGTCTCGGCAACTCCCTTAGGCTGCTCGTAAATCTCCTTGAGCATAAAATGCTCATAGCCTTCCTTCTCTGCAGCATCGGAATCCCATGTCACATGGAACACTTCACGTTTGACTTCGTTTCTGTTTTCGTCATATATTTTAATCGAATCCCTGTCAAGAACAACAGTCTCTCCGTTTTCGATAAGATAAACCTCTCTTACATATTTGAGAAGCGCAGGAATATCCGATGCAATAAAATTACATCCCTTGCCTATTCCCGCAACCAGCGGAGCGTCTTTTCTGACTGCAACTATTTTGCCCGGATCCTTTGATGAAATCACGCCTATGGCATAAGCGCCTCTCATCATACCGACAGCCTTGTATACCGCATCCACAAGGTCGCCCTTATCATATATGCCTATAAGGTGGGCTATAACCTCTGTATCTGTTTCGGATCTGAAAACAACGCCATGCTCTTTTTCGAGCATCTCTCTAAGCTCCACGAAGTTTTCTATAATACCGTTGTGGACAACGGCAATAGTGCTGTCCGTATTGCTGTGAGGATGAGCATTTATATCAGACGGCACTCCATGAGTAGCCCATCTGGTATGCCCTATGCCTATATTGCTTTCAAATTCACTGTCGCCTATTATTTTTTCGAGGTTTTTGATTTCCCCCACGTGTTTTCTTATTTCAATATGATTATTTATATTAAGAGCTATTCCTGCAGAGTCATAGCCTCTGTATTCAAGCTTTTTGAGTCCGTCTATTATTACTTCCTTGGCATTATTGCTGCCTGCATATCCTACTATACCACACATAATCCGTATAATTCCCCCTACGCAAACTTTGATTCTATAAGCTGTGCAAGCTCATGCGCATACTGCGCAAGCTGCTTTTCGTCTTTGCCCTCAAGCATAACCCTGACAAGAGGCTCAGTGCCTGACGGTCTGATAAGCACGCGGCCTTCTCCCGCCATTTTGTCCTCAAGGTTTCTGACTGCATCAGCTATCTGTTTATCTTCCATATATATTGATTTGTTTTCGTTTTTAACTCTGGCATTGACAAGCACCTGAGGATACAGAACAATCTCATCTGCAAGCTCTGACACTTTCCTGCCGAAGTGTTTAACCGCATTTATAAACTGAACGGATGCGAGGGTACCGTCGCCTGTTGTTGCATAGTCAAGAAATATTATATGTCCCGACTGCTCGCCGCCTATGACCCCGCCTGTTTCAAGCATACTTTCAAGCACATATCTGTCGCCGACCTTAGCTGATACGGTTTTGCATCCCATGGCCTCAAGGTGCTTATGAAATCCCAGATTGCTCATAACGGTACCTGTAACGAGATTGCCCTTGAGCATACCTTTTGATTTGAGCATTGCCGCACATATGCAGATAACCTTGTCACCGTCTACCAGACGGCCTTTTTCGTCAGCTACAATAAGCCTGTCGGCATCTCCGTCATAGGCAAGCCCTATATCCGCGCCCGCATCCAGCACTGCCTGCTGAAGTCTCTCGGGATGGGTTGATCCGCAGCCGTCATTTATATTGATACCGTCCGGGCTGTCTGCTATAACTGTGACCTCTGCTCCCAGCTTCCTGTATACATCAGGCGCTGTCATATATGATGCGCCGTTGGCACAGTCCATAACAATCTTAAAGCCCTTAAAATCACCGTCTGCCGATGCCGCAACATGTTTAACATAAAGCTCTTTTGACTCTGCTTCTCTGCATGAAACAGTGCCTATCTGCTCTGCAGACGCAAAGGTCTCCCCGGCATCATTTAACATGATGTCTTCGATTTCGTCTTCAACGGCATCGCTTAATTTGAATCCCTCACCGTTAAAGAATTTAATCCCATTGTATTCAAACGGGTTGTGTGAAGCCGATATTACAGTGCCTGCATCAGCTCCGTACTCTCCCACCAGAAACGCAACGGCAGGTGTGGGTATCACTCCGGCTTTAATCACATTGCCTCCTGCCGACATTACACCTGCTGCAAAAGCGTTTTCGAGCATATCACCCGATATTCTCGTATCCCTGCCTATTACAATCAGAGGGCTGCCATGCTTATGCCTGCCAAGCACCGCCGCTCCGGCCTTGCCGAGGCTATATGCCATTTTCGGTGTAAGCTGGCTGTTTGCCACACCTCTGACTCCGTCTGTTCCAAATAATTTCCCCATATAAACTCCTTGTCTTATTCTTTTTCGGAAATTCTGACCGTCACCGTATCCGGCGCCGATGCCACAGTCCCGCTTCCTTTGTATTTGACTGTCAGCGGAACCTCATACTCTCCCGCATCAAGCCCTTTTGCATTTATGCTCAAAGTAAAATCGTTTTCGGTCACACTGCTGTCACCTGTCACTGAAATACTTATGTCCCCCGATATGATTTCTGCATCATAGTTTTCGTCATCAAGATTCCTGATGCTTATGGCATCGCTTCCGATGGTCACATCAGAAGTTCCGTCTCCCTCTATATATACCTGCGCCACAGGAGTTTTTTCTTTGGATGAAAGCTCCACACCGTCAGGCAAAACAAGAGAAAGCTTTACCTCTGTGGTCTGGGTAAGCCCGCTTATATCTATATATTCGGCGCTGACAGATGTTATGTTTTCAAGCGCCGCCTCGCTGCCTCTTAACACTACTGTTTCCTGACTTTTGACGCCTTCAAGGCTGTAGCCTGTCGGCGGCTGTCCTGTGGTTTTTACGACCAGCGATACTTTTTTGGTATTGTAAAGTGACACCAGAAGCTCTGCTGTTTCTTTTGAAACGCTGACGTTTTTAACTGTGCTGCCGCTGCTGTCAACAGGCTTAAGCTCTGCATCCATAAGCTGATCCGTTGTCTTTACTTTGGCCACACTGACATCTGCAGCCACATAGGCAACCTTTGCAACCAGAGACTCGGCGCCTGACACCCTGATTGTACTGTCGCCTGTCAGCTCTGCCTCAACCTCTCTGCCGCTGCCTGCCTCACCGCTGTATTTAATCTTTATGTCCCTGCTCTCCGTAACAAGCTTCTCCACCTCTATCTGCACCGTAAGCGTGCTGTCGGAAGCAAGGCTTGCGTTTTTGGGCATTTTAATCTCAACCGCCACACTGTTGGTGCCTGCGATACACTGCGAAACATCCGCAGTGGCCGTAAAGCTGCCTGTATCCATTGCCGCCAGCACCTTGCGGCTTCCTTCAACTGCCACATTGACGGTTATTGCCGTATCATTGGCTACAGCAAGGCCGTTTTCGTTAAGTATCTCCTCATTTACAAGCTGTACGGGAATATCCCTGAAGGTCTGTTTCTGAACCGGGTTCACCGCATACACCACATAGCACCACAAACCTATGGATATTATGAAGGCAAGAATGACATTTGCAATTTTGTTGTTAAACATTTTTCTTACCTCCCATCAGTTTTCCAATCAGGGACGGCTTGACGGATTCCTGCGGAATATACAGGTTCAGAAGCGTTTTTTCGATTGTCTTGGTGTCAAGATATCTGGTTATCTTTCCGTCCTTGGCCATTGAAATAACGCCTGTCTCCTCCGACACGATAATTGCCAGGGCATCCGAATGCTCTGTAATGCCTATGCCTGCTCTGTGTCTTGTGCCAAGCTCCTTGTCAAGAGTTTTGTTTTCGGTCAGCGGAAGCACGCAGCCTGCCGCATAGAGCCTGTCGCCTCTGACTATAACCGCGCCGTCATGAAGAGGCGCTCCTTCATAGAATATATTGCCTATAAGCTGCTCTGAAATATCCGCATCTATTATTGTGCCTGTTTCAACTCTGTCATTTAGCGCTGTCTGACGTTCGATAACTATGAGCGCTCCTGTTTTTTCTGAGGAAAGGGTCTGAAGTGCAGTAACAAATTCATCTGTAATTTTGATGGCTTTTTCTTTGCCTATATTGAGCATACTGCCTCTTACGAATTTGTTTCGCCCTACATACTCCAAGGCTCTGCGAAGCTCTGGCTGAAACACCACAACCAGCGCTATGATTCCCATTGTGGTAATGCCTTTGAGTATCCAGTTCAGAGTGTTCATATTCAGAAAATCAGACACAAAAAACGCAGCAGCAAGAAGGAGAAGTCCTTTGACAAGCTGCTCCGCTCTGGTCTCCCTGATAAATTCCAGCACCTTGTATATTATAAAGGCTACAACCAGTATGTCCAGAATATCCGCTATACCTATATTTGAAAATATTGTCTGAAAAAAATTGCTCATAATTGTCCCCTAAGAATTATTATATATTATTTTACCTAAGATATATCCCCTTTTCAATAGGAAACACACAAAAAACAAACACGGCAGGGAATATTTCACCCTGCCTCCATATATATTGCGTATTAATAAATCAGTAGGTTGTTTCAAGCAAGCCGTAGCTGTTGTTTTTTCTTCTGTAGACAACGTTTACGCTGTCTGTCTCCATGTCAAGGAATACGAAGAAATTGTGTCCCAGAAGCTCCATCTGCATAATCGCTTCCTCTGCGTTCATAGGCTCCAGCTGGAATTTCTTGGTTCTTACTATGCTGATTTCTTTTTCGGTTTCTTCTGTTTCGGGAATATCCGCAAAGAAGAAGTCCTTGTTGTCTTTGTGTTTTTTCTGAAGCTTGGTCTTGAATCTTGACATCTGATTTGACAGCTTGTCTACAATTCTGTCAACCGAATCATAAATATCATTGCCTGCTTCCTCGGCTCTGAATATCGTGCCCCTGTTTGCTATCGTAGCTTCAATTTTGTCCCTTGAGCCTTCTGAAGAAAGCTTAACGTTAGCATTAATCTCATCTGAAAAGTATTTGTCCAGCTTGCTGAGCTTCTTTTCAATTGTCTCTTTAAGTGCATCGCTTGCATTAAAGTTCTTAGTAGTTATTATAGTCTTCATTGCAACTACCTCCTCTAGCCTTTCTTTGATGTCTATATTATATCACAGTGCGCAGCGAAAAGATACCTCCTTTTTGATTTTTTCTGACTATTCTTAAAATTTATATCACATCGAACGACTCTCTATCATTCAATTCCCAAACACATTTCCAAAGAGCACAGCGGCTGCCCGGCTGACCTGGTCTTTGCCCCCACACTTGCCTTTACCCGGATTTTCCGGAGGACTTACATCTAAGATACGCCATGATCACTGCCGCCCTGCGGATCAGCTTACGTGGAGCCTTTTGCCCGTATCTGGCATGGCCTTGCAACCACAGACCCGGACAGCCGCTCTGCCCTCAGTTTATTTCGTGTTTTCTGTTTGCTCCCGAAGCAAAAGCCATACAGTAAACGGATTTTGCCCCTGATTCCTTGGCGGTCAGGGCACATTCATCAAAAGTTGCACCAGTTGTATATATATCGTCTATCAGCAATATGTTCTTGTCCCTGACGGATTTAACCATGTATTCGGGAATTTCAAAAGCTCCTCTGATATTGTCCCTGCGCTGGGCAATCGAAAGGTTTTTCATGGCCTCCGTGGCTCTTGTTCTTACCAGCAGATTCATGCACGGTATGCCCGACAGCCTGCTCATATGCTTTGCTATTATCTCTGCCTGATTGTAGCCTCTGCTGTTTTTTCTTGACCTGTGCACAGGTACAGGCACTATCATATCATAAGCTATGTCCTCACAGGAAATTCTGTCATGCATGGCCTCGGCAAGCTTCCTGCCTATATATGCCCTGTCGCCGTATTTGAAATCCATTATAACCGCACGCTCATAAAGGCCGTATTCCACACATGAAAACGCCCTGTCAAAGCTGTGGTCCTCCTCCATGCAGTCATAGCAGATATCCCCTGTGTATGTGTCCTGCAGAGCCTTGCCGCATATGGCGCAGCTTCTGCCTGTTATCCAGTGCATACGTTCAAGGCAGGTGTCACACAGACTGTACGGTCTGGTTTTGTCTATAATGCTGCCGCAGCATATACAGTATATATTATCGGGATAGACTATATCAAGAATCTTTTCAATCATTACAAATCCCCCTCTATCAGCTTTGCCAGTTTTGCAGCAAGTCCTGAGTATCTTGCGGCAATTCTGTTGTTGTCAATCATGGCATTGAGCTTGTCCTCGGAGCCTACAAGCACCACAGCCTCCTTGCCTCTTGTAACCGCGGTATAAAGCAGGTTTCTTGTCGCCAGTACAGGCGGAAACCACGATACCGGCATCACTACTATCGGAAACTCACTGCCCTGACTCTTGTGTACGGTGACAGCATAGGCAAGCTCCAGCTCGTCAAGCTGCGAAAAGTCATATGAGGCCGCTCTCCTGTCGTCAAAGAGCACCGTGACTTTGCCGTATTCCTTATCTATGGACTGCACAAATCCCACATCTCCGTTGAAAACACCTTCTCCGTCTGTAAAGTCATCTGTGTTTTTCCATTTGAGCTGATAGTTGTTTTTGATCTGCATAACCTTGTCGCCTTCTCTGAAAATTCTCTCTCCGAAAGTTTTTTCTTCAAGGTCTGCAGTGGCAGGGTTCAGTATTTCCTGTAGCTGTCTGTTAAGATTGACAGTCCCAAGAGTGCCTTTTCGCACCGGTGTAAGCACCTGTATGTCTTTGAGCGGATCAAGCTTCGTATAGTAGTTGGGCAGTCTCCTTGCGCACAGATCTTTAATCAGGGCAAGCATATCTTTTTCGGTTTTTTGTCTCATCAGGAAAAATTCTTTGCCCTTCTCGTTATAGTCAGGATATTCTCCTCTGTTGATTCTGTGAGCATTGACAACTATCAGGCTTTCCTTTGCCTGCCTGAAAATCTCCGTCAGTTTAATCGAATATATGTATTCGCTTTCGATTATATCTCTGAGCACATTGCCGGCTCCCACAGACGGAAGCTGATCCGCATCACCCACAATTATAAGGCGGGTGCCGGGTTTGATTGCGCTTACAAGTCCGTTCATAAGCATCAGGTCTATCATAGAAGCCTCATCAATTATCACCGCATCACAGTCAAGAGGGTTGCCTGCATCTTTGCCAAAGCGCATGGAATCCTCAGCCTCCGAATAATAGTATTCAAGAAGCCTGTGTATTGTCACAGCCTCGCTTCCCGAAGTTTCTGTAATTCGCTTGGCAGCTCTGCCTGTAGGCGCCGCTATGGCTGTGCTGAGTCCGCTCTGGCTCAGCACATTGATTATAGTATTTATAATGGTGGTTTTGCCTGTTCCCGGTCCTCCCGTTATGACAGATACACCGTTTTGAAGCGATGTTTCGACTGCATATTTCTGATTATCGGAAAGTCTGATGCCTGTCCGGTTTTCGGTAAACTCAATCAGACTCCCGATATCCGAAGCTACCGGCTTGAGTGAGGCTGTATTAATCATCATAAGGCTTTTGGTGATATTCTGCTCTGCCATATAGTATGAAGTAATGTATACATTCACTCTACCCTCGCAGGTTTCCATCACAATATCGCCGGCAAAAGCCATTTCGGTCAGAAAATCATACACTGCGCTGCTTGAAATGTCCAGAAGCTGCGCTGTTTTTTCGCACAGTTCTTTTTGCGGACAGTATGTATTTCCCTCTCCGATATAGTACCACAGCACATATCTGATACCGCTTCTGACTCTTGCGGGAGCCTCCGGGGAAATGCCGAGTTTGCCGGCTATGGCATCCGCCTTGCGGAATCCTATACCGAAAACATCATCAATCATAACATACGGGTTTTCTTCGATTATACTGATTGTCTGCGAGCCGTATGCCCTGTACAGTTTGAGGGAATAATCCGCGGAAATGCCGAATTTCTGAAAATACATTGTGACCTTTGCAAATTCTCTGTGCAGCGCAAACGCTTCTCCTATTGCAGCCGCCTTTTTTTGGCCTATGCCTGAAACCATCGTAAGCTTCTCCGGCTCCTCCTCCATAATTCTGAAGGTATCTTTGCCGAATTTCTGCACTATGGCCGCCGCTGTTTTTTTGCCTATGCCTTTGAGTGTACCCGTTGCAAGAAATTCTTCTATTCCCTGCACACTTTCGGGGATAACCTCTTCATATTCGGAAAACGCAAACTGCTCTCCGTATGTGGGATGCACCGTAAATCTGCCGCGCAAAACAAGGCTCAGCCCCTTGCGGCAGGCTGCCATGCTGCCTACTGCGGTAAACTGTTCCTCCTCTGTTTCAAAAACGGCTATAGTATAGCCGTTTTTTTCGTTGCGAAATATTATCTCTGCGATTGTTCCCTTTTTTTCCTGAATCATTTTGTTCCTATCGTATTACTGACCGCTTGGTTTGTAAAGCCTTCTGTTGTCAAGAATCCATATGCGCTCCGAAAATTCTCCCGGCTCCACTCCCACAAGGGCATCCTCCATATCAAACATTCTGGCGTCTATCATATCCAGATAGTGAAGTATCTCCGCCTCCGGAAACATAGGCCTTTTGGGACTTCCATACTCCGGTTCGTAATGATGGGACAGTATCATATGCTCCAGCATTACTGTTTTTTCGTGACTCATGCCTATTTCCTCCGCCATCTTCTCTATGAGCTTGATGCCCTGAACTATATGGCCCAGCATATTGCCTTCAAATGAGTATCCCGGCGAAACGCCCATTTCGTCTGATTCGATTTCGTTCAGCTTCTCGATGTCGTGGACTATCACTCCGGCCTTGACCCAGTCGGGATTGAGATTTTTGTATACCTGACACATTCTCTCGCCGTTCATAAGCATTCTTTTCATATGATAAAGAAGTCCGCCGTATTCGGCATGGTGGTTTTTTTGTGCCGCAGGATAATACATGAGCTTTGCTTTGTTGTCCTTCATAAGTTTCAGGCATATGGTCCGGAGGTCGGAATCACCTATGCCGTTTGCGACATCGTGGATATATGTCCACATGGATTCCGAATCCTCAGGTGCGGCTTTGATGAAATCTTTTATTTCCATCTGGTCTTCTTTGACAGCCTTGCGTATTCTTGCAACTCTAAGCTGCTTGGTGCCGTTCCATTCGTTTACCGACGCTTTGATTTTGATAATATCTCCTGGCGAGATATTTCTGATGTTTTCGGCCTCCTCGTCTGAAACATCCCACTTCTTGGCATTGATATCTCCCGTTTTGTCTCCCAGCGTCATATCCAGATACTGTTTTTTGTTTGAGCCTATTTTGAGATCTATGGACTTAACCATAAAAAAGTCCATAAATTCCTGATCGGTTTTAAGATGGGCTATGTATACTTCTTTCATAAAAACATATTCCTCTCTGTTTGTTGTCGTTACTATATTATATACCTTATCTGTGTGTTTTAGCAATACGAACTGAGGTACGGCATTATATATGTTTTTGCCTGATAATTTTCTCTGTCCAATCTACAATTTCCTGTGCATACAGCAAGGCATTCTGAACATGATGTTCTTCGATACCAAGCTCATTGGGATATCGCACTACTATTCCATACGGTGTTAATGCATCCGCATAGTCATAATATACTTCCGGAATATCCACATTGTTCTTTATCTGTTCCAAAAGAAATGAAAGATTATGCTTCTTTGGCATACCTCCCTGTGTTTTATATTTAATAATAATTGATTTCACCGCTTTTTCTGCTGCCTGCTGGCAATGATAACAGATAATTTCCATTGGCTTTGGGTAATACCGCTCATTAAGGTGCTTCGCTACTCCAAGATCTGTTTTTGCAAACTCAATCCACATTATTTCTTCATGTTCCATACAGCAGCACCCCCTTCTCTGCAACCTCTTTTTCTACAGATGAAAATTTACCTTTTCTATCCTCAAATGTCTTTTCCGTATTCACTATAATATCAACAGATCGTTTTTGTTTATGTCTTATCGCCTTATATGCCTTTGCGGTAAGTCCCGGCATATCCACCTGCGAATCATCAACGATAATATAAAAATCGAAATCGCTGTCCGCATTCTGCTTTCCCTCTGCAAAAGAGCCAAACAGATAAATCCGTACCGGAAGCAAGTCCCTAACAAAACTGTCCATTAACTCGTTAATTTCTTTTGTTGGCATCTGTTTATCTCCTTTCTGCTTTGCCTGCAGCTATGTTTTGTGCAAATTCTTTAACTGTTCGCCAGCTAACTGTATCTTAATTATACCTTTTCCCTCACCTGTTTGCAATTTTTACTGTCATGCTCCGTAATCTTTGGCCTGATATTTTTTACATGAATTTTGCAACTTTCATCTTTCAATTCTGCATTTAACTTCTGCGACAGTAAACTAAATCCCAAAAAACACCTTCGCATTGCGGCTTGTAATCTCCGCCACCTCTTCAAGGCTCATACCCT
>CAVJEY010000028.1:0-15701 GCA_963648745.1 Christensenellaceae bacterium Phil1 | reverse complement strand
AAACAAACGAAACAGAGCCTGCAAAGCCGTTTCGTCAGGAGGCGCAAAATGGACTATATAAAATTCGGCAGCGGCAAAAAGAATTTTGTTATACTGCCCGGACTGGCAATTCACAGCGTGATGGGGCTTGCCGATCTGATTAAAGATGCATACAGTGATTTTTCTGCAGACTATACCGTATACGTTTTTGACAGAGCCAAAGACATAACCGGCGGCTACACTGTCAGAGATATGGCAAAAGACACCGCTGAGGCAATGCAGTCACTGGGCATCAAAAAAGCTGATATCTTCGGCGCATCACAGGGCGGCATGATTGCCCTGTATCTTGCCATCGATTATCCGGAGCTGGTTAACAAAATGATTCTCGGCTCCACACTGGCAAAGCCAAACGACACATTCATCCGCATTATTGACGAATGGATCAGACTGGCAGAGGCAAAGGATGAAATCGGACTGCTCGAAAGCTTTGCGGACAATGTGTATTCCGAGGCCACACTTCAGGCTTATCGCGAAACACTGATTTCCTCCAATATGGGCATCAGTGACGAAGAATACCGCCGGTTTATCATACTGGCAGAGGCCTGCAGGACATTCGACTGCAGCGACCGGCTGACTTCCGTCAGCTGCCCGGTTCTGGCAATCGGTGCAAAAGGCGACCGGGTTGTAACTGCTGAAGGCTCCAGGCAGATTGCAGATGCCCTCGGATGTGACATATATATTTACGATGACACCTTCGGCCATGGCGTATATGATGAAGCCGCCGATTACAGGCAGAGGTGTCTGGACTTTTTACAGGACTAAATCAGGGAGATACAAAATGAGTAAACAAAGTTTTTTTGCAGATGACGGCTGGGCAATATGGATTGACGGCAATGATACAAGCACAATTTACCTCAACGACTGGCTGAACCCCAAAGGTAAAAGCTTTGTGGACATTGCGGTTCACACCCGCAAAATCAGGCAGACACACTCGCTTAACATCTACATACCTTTTGAAATTACGGCAGATGAGATTGAAGACATTTCACTTCTTTTGCAGGACAGTAAGCTTCTCTGCGCAACATTCAACGCAACGTGCATAATAGACTACAAAAAAAACGCCTGCACCTCTGAGCTTGCCTACAATGGCAAAACAGTGGATCTGGTACACCTTTCGGAGCTTGGCTATACACTGACGCCCCTTGCGGACGGCACGCTTCTGTATGCGGATTTTGAAAAACTGCAGGATTTTCTTGCAAATGATGAAGCATATCTGATATTCAGAATCCCGCACAAATCACTTGACATTGTTTTTTCGCCAAGACTCAATGTAAAAAGAGGCTTTGCCAGACTGCGCGATCTGTTTACAACGCCCGTAAATACCGAAAAATACGGTTATTCGGTCAGAATCAACGAACTGCGGCGGCTGCCTTCGGAAATCAGCCGCACAGGTGCATTTCACAGGCAGAAGCTCAAACGTGCGCTGATTTCTGTCTGCGCCGGCGAAGAATATGAAGTCAACGACCAGAACTGCTTCCTTATCAGACGGCTGGAGGAAACTCTTTACCGTAGCTATGTGCCTGACGGGTTTTCATGCGAGGGAGCCATCATCTATCAGTGGGAACAGACCCGCGAAACAAATCTGCGCGGACAGTTCAACTTCTATTTTTCGATAATGCGAAATTCCATCAGCAGCCCAAGCATGCTGATATATATAATTTTACTGGCCCTTATAGGCACTGCGGGCAGCGCCATATACGATCTGCTCAAGCTGCTGCTTGGCTGATATTCGGGAGGTTAAGATGGAAACAGTAAGTGAAGCAATTATTTTTGCGGCAGAAGCCCATGACGGAATGCGCCGCAAGCAGTCAGATGCCCCATATATCCTGCATCCTCTGGAGGCTGCCGTTATTGCAGGCTCCCTGACAAGCGATCAGGAGGTTATTGCTGCGGCAGTGCTCCATGACGTTGTGGAGGATGCCGGAGTTGCCATAGACGAAATAGAAAAACGTTTCGGCAAAAGGGTGGCAGAGCTGGTCTTATCGGAAACGGAGAACAAACGTGAGCATCTTTCAAAAGCAGTCACATGGAAGCTGCGCAAGGAAGAAGCCATACAGCTTCTCAAAGACACAAAAGATAAGGATATAAAGATTCTTTATCTGGGCGACAAACTCGCCAATATGCGTTCAATTTATCATACATGGAAAAAAGAAGGCCATGATATGTGGAAACAATTCAATCAGCAGGATCCGGCCGAGCACGCGTGGTATTACCGAAGCATTTCAGAAAACATCAGCGAGCTTGCAGGCACACCTGCCTATCAGGAATTTAATGAACTTATTCATAAAGTATTCAAGGAGGTATAAGTATGAACGAAAATGTAACATATCATACAGACGGCAGCGATCTCATCATCTGTTTTGCCGGACGTGTAGACGCATCCAACGCGGCGGAAGTCGAAAAAGAGGTTGCGGCGGCGCGCGCTGCCGCTCCGGGCATGAGGCCTGTGATTGACGCAGAGAACCTCGAATATATATCAAGCGCAGGGCTTCGTATTCTTCTGCGGCTGCGCAAGGAAGAAGCCGACATGGCCGTTATCAACGTATCCCCGGAGGTCTATGAGATTCTGGAAATGACAGGCTTCACAGAGATGATGACGGTTAAAAAAGCCTACCGCCACCTTTCTGTCGATAACTGTGAAATAATCGGCAGGGGCGCCAACGGAGCCGTTTACCGCTATGATCCGGAAACCATTATCAAGGTATATTTTAACTCCGACGCACTGCCTGAAATCCAGCGTGAACGTGAGCTTGCGCGCAAGGCTCTGGTGCTTGGCATCAATACAGCAATCCCTTATGATGTTGTGCGCATCGGGGAAAGCTACGGAACAGTGATGGAGCTTCTGGCTGCAACATCTCTTTCCAAGATGATCAAAAAAGATCCGGAGCAGCTTGAACTGCCGCTGAAATACTATGTGGATATGCTCAGACAGATTCACAGTACGCAGGTACAGCCCGGCGATATGCCCGACATGAAACAGGTGGCACTGGACTGGGCGGCATTTGACCGCGATTATCTGCCGGAAGATCTGGGAAACAGACTTTACAGTATGGTGGAAGCAGTTCCGAAACAGCATACAATGCTGCATGGGGACTATCATACCAACAATATTATGGTACGTGATGATGAAGCACTGCTGATTGATATGGATACCCTCTGCACGGGACATCCGATTTTCGAGCTCGGCTCCATGTTTAACGCATTTGTCGGCTTCTCTGAAGCTGACCATGATGTAGTGCTGAACTTCCTTGGTTTTTCATACGAAACATCGATGACATTCTGGCGCAGAGCTCTTGCCATGTATCTTGGCACAGAGGATAAAAACCGGATTGACGAGGTGGAACGCAAGGCAAAAATTATCGGCTATATGCGTCTTCTGCGCCGTACCGTGCGCCGCAGCGAGCCGAACAGAGAACAGCTGATTAAATTTTATACAGAGCAGCTCGCAGACCTGATTCCGACAGTGGATCAGCTGACATTCTGATATTAAAACCGGACGATACAAAAATAAACTGCATCTGCACCCTAACAAATCCGCTTTTTCTGCGTATATATCTATGGTAATTCAAAATAACGCAGATTTCAAACAGACCGCTTAGCAAATCAGACAGGAGGCGCTATGAAAAACATACGAGAATTATTTGAATATCAGAAATTCAGTCCCAACCCCCGTCTGCAGGCAAAGATTGATGAAATCACAGAAGAATACCTGTCAGACGGCGTTGAACTGGGCGACGATGATCTGAATGTGGCGGCTGCGGGCGACCCTTATCAGAGCGACGCTCATTTGGAGAAACAGGATGAAAACAAAACATAGCATTCAGGAAAACATCTACAGCCTATATTACGACAAGGTGTTCGGTTATGTTCTGAACAGGGTGCACAGCAGAGCCGATGCCGAAGACATCGCTTCCGAGGTTTTTTTGAAAATCTTTTCAAAAGCGGACGAGTTCAATCCGGAAAGAACCGGAGCCTCTACATACATATTCAGGGTGATGCAGACTACACTGGCGGATTTTTACCGAAACACCGGTATAGTTTACGCTTTGCCGGAAGAGCTCATATATGAATATGATGCCTCGGAAGATCTGGATGAACTGCTGGAATCTCTGAACGAGGCTCTGAATATATTGCCAAAACGGGAACTGGCTGTGGTGGTGCTGCACTACTACCATGGGCTGAGTCACAAAGAGATTGCCGAAAAAATGCGGCTCTCCTATGTGAATGTTCGTCAGCTGTGCCATATCGCCCTCAAAAAACTGAGAAAAGAAATGGGGAAACAATATGAAAGAAACAACGCAGAAAAAAGCAGGTCTCCCGCTGAATGACGATGAACTTGCGCAGGTAAGCGGCGCCCTGTCAGAAGCCTATGCAGATGTGACTCTGCAATATGCCAATGAACAAAAAACAGAACTGGTAAACACACAGCAAAAAGGCGGATGCGGCAAGCCATGAAACCGGCAGCTCAGTCATCTTCATAAAAAAAACAACGGGCAGGATGTTTACCCGCACAATAATAGTCTGAATATTCTAACGTCAATTAAAGGATTCGAGGTGGAACATGAATACGAAACTTTTTAGGAAATCAAGCATTGACCGGGTCAATTCTCCGGAGCAGCTCAACGAGTACATACGCGTTACAAATCCCGGCGTATGGCTTGTTCTGGCGGCAATAGTCGTGCTGCTGGTGGGAGTTTTAATCTGGAGCATCTGGGGCTCAGTTGAAACAACCATTGATACAGGACTGGTTGTAGACGGAGATACGGCAGTCTGCTATGTATCTGCCGGGGATGCCTCAGAACTTGAGGCCGGAATGTCTGTCTGTGCCGAAAACCAGACAGGCATCATTAAAAACGTTATCGCCACCCCTGTGCAGGTCGATGACAGCTTCAATGACTATGTCCTCTATCTGACGGGATTCGCAAAAGGTGATTTCTGCTATGCGGCAGAGGTTGATATAGCCGGTATGGCAGACGGCGTATATGCCGCGGTGATTACCGTTGACAGCACACATCCGATTTCATTTGTAACTAACTGATGGTGAGGTGATTAGATGAAAACGAACAAAAAAACACCATTAGAGCCCCTGAAATCAGGAGCGGCCAAAGTACCTGTGGTTATCCAGATGGAAGCGCTTGAATGCGGCGCTGCAAGCCTTACCATGGTGCTGGCCTATTACGGCAAATGGATTCCGCTGGAGCAGGTCCGGGCGGACTGCGGTGTTTCACGCGACGGCTCTAATGCAAAAAACATCCTCAAGGCGGCGCGCAGCTACGGCCTGACAGCCAAAGGCTACCGCTACGAGCCTGAAGGCCTGAAACAGAACGGATCATTTCCGTGTATCATTCACTGGAATTTCAACCACTTTGTCGTACTTTGCGGTTTCAAAGGCAACAAAGCGGTAATTAACGATCCCGCAAAGGGAACATACAGCGTATCAATGGATACTTTTGATAAATCTTTTACCGGCATCTGTCTGATGTTTGCTCCGGACGAAAATTTCCAGCCGTCCGGCAAGCCCAAGAGTGTCATGTCATTTGCCAGAAAAAAGCTTTCCGGAACAGGAAGCGCTTTTGCTCTTGTGGTGATTACAACAGTCATCACATCTTTAGTCGGCATTATTACTCCCGGCTTTTCCAATGTTTTTGCGGACCGGCTGCTGTCGGGCACAAATCCCGAATGGTTTATGCCGTTTATGTACGGAATTTCGGGGCTGGCAGCCGTTCAGATTATCGCGGCATGGATTCAGGCAACCTATTCACTGAAGGTCAACGGCAAAATTGCCATTATTGCCAACAGCGAATATATGTGGCACGTACTGCGCCTGCCTATGGAGTTTTTCTCTCAGAGAATGGCCGGAGATATCGCAGGCAGACGGGCTCAGAACGCCTCTATAGCAGGCAGCCTTATTTCCACATTCGCACCTCTGGCAATTCAGGCGGCAATGATGATTTTTTATCTGTTTGTCATGCTGCGCTACAGCGTGCCGTTGTCTCTGATCGGCATTGCATCAATATTCATTAATATGTTTGTCGGCAGTTACATATCCAAAAAAAGAATCAATATGACCCGTGTTACCAGCCGTGACAGCGGCAAGCTGGCAGGCGCAACGGTAGCCGGCATCGAGATGATTGAATCAATTAAATCATCCGGCGCCGAAAACGGATATTTTGAAAAATGGTCCGGCTATCAGGCAAGTGTAAATGCAGGCAATGTCAGATTTACAAAACTGAACGCATATATGGGTATCATCCCTTCCGTTATCTCAATGCTGACAAACACACTGGTTCTTATGGGCAGTGTGTATCTGTGCCAGCAGGGTCAGTGGACAGTCGGTATGATTACCGCATTTTCCGGCTTTTTAAGCTCTTTCCTTTCTCCTGCCATGCAGTTTGTGTCTGCATCTCAGACCCTGCAGGAGATGCGAACCAATATGGAGCGTATCGAGGACGTTATGGAATACCCTGCCGATATAGAGTACAGCACTGAGCCTGTTTCCGATGACGAGGAATTCGGCAAGCTCAGCGGCAAAATCGAACTGAAAAACGTGACCTTCGGCTACTCCCGTCTTGCGGAGCCTCTGATCAGGGATTTTTCCATGACCCTCATGCCCGGTCAGCGAGTTGCATTTGTCGGCTCTTCAGGCTGCGGCAAATCAACTCTTTCCAAGCTGATTTCCGGCCTGTACAAACCATGGTCAGGTGAAATTCTCTTTGACGGCAAACCCATTGAGCAGATCAACCGCAATGTATTTACAGGCTCGCTGTCCGTTGTCGATCAGGATATCATCCTTTTTGAGGACACTATTGCAAACAACATTAAAATGTGGGATAACTCCATTGAGGATTTTGAAATGATTCTCGCTGCCCGCGATGCGCAGATTCACAACGACATCATGCAGCGTGACGGAGGTTATCAGCACAGGCTTATGGAGGGCGGCAAGGATCTGTCCGGCGGACAGAGACAGCGTCTGGAGATTGCCCGCGTACTGGCGGAAGACCCTACCATCATCATCATGGATGAGGCAACCTCGGCGCTGGATGCCAAAACAGAATACGATGTTGTAACATCTATTCAGGACCGCGGCATTACCTGCATTGTTGTTGCCCACCGCCTCAGTACCATTCGCGACTGCGATGAAATCATCGTTTTAGACAGAGGCAATGTTGTTGAGAGAGGCACTCACGCCGAGCTTTATGCAAACGGCGGCGCCTACACGCAGCTTGTATCTAATGAATAAGGAAGGAGATATCAGATATGGGATGGTTTGATGAACAAATCAGACAGCGAATCCAGCATGACGACGACAATTTTGCCGATGCTTTTGCGTCAATGGCAGGCATCGTCATGGGAGAGAAAATTTCGCGAGCATTGAATGATGACCGTATTAAAGCAAAAAACGCAATTGAAGAAATTCTGAAATATTATCATGTTAAACCTCTTGAGCTGCCCGACGGTATCAGTGATATTAACGATCAGCTTGAGTATCTCATGCGCCCTTCCGGAATTATGAGGCGAACAGTCAATCTGGAGGGAGCATGGTACAAAGATTCCATCGGAGCACTTCTTGGAAGTCGAAAAGACGACGGTACTCCTGTTGCTCTGCTGCCGTACGGACTTTCGGGCTACCGCTTTTTTGACGGCAAAGCCGGCAAATGGGTGCGCCTAAGCAAAACCACAGCAGACCTCATAGACGATGAGGCAATCTGTTTTTACAAGCCTCTGCCGTTAAAAAAAATAGGTGTCAGGGATCTGCTCATTTACATAGTGCAGTGTATGTCAACAGCGGATTTTGTGCTGGTGGGCGCTGCCACTTTAGCCGTATCCCTTCTGGGACTTCTGACACCAAAACTGCAAAACCTGATTTACGGTCCGGTAATCGAAAGCACCAGCGTACAGCTTCTGCTTGCCGTATTCGGTTTTCTCATCTGCCTGAGTCTGTCTCAGATTTTTATATCCATAGTCAAGCAGCTTATTATGGGACGCCTAGGCAGCAAAATGAGCATCAATGTGCAGGCTGCGGCAATGATGCGGCTTTTATCTCTGCCTGCAAACTTTTTTAAGGAATATGCCTCCGGCGATCTTGCCGCCCGTATGGGATATATCAGTTCCCTCTGCGCCATGCTGACAAACACGGTTCTGTCAACGGGACTGACAAGCCTGTTTTCTTTAATATACATCACACAGATGGTAAACTACGGTCCGGGACTTGTAGTGCCGGGACTTATTGTTATCGCCTGCACTGTGCTGTTTTCATTTATTACAACCATTGCACAGCTTGGAATATCAAGAAGACAGATGGAGCTTGCGGCAAAAGAATCAGGCCTTGAATATTCTCTGCTTACAGGTATTCAGAAAATACGGCTTGCGGGCGCAGAAAAACGTGCATTTGCAAAATGGGCCGATGCCTATACCAGAGAGGCTAAGCTCCAGTATGACCCGCCTGCTTTTCTGAAGCTGTCCGGAGTTATTTCAAGCTGCATATCACTGGTGGGAACCATTGTAATA
This sequence comes from Christensenellaceae bacterium Phil1, assembly GCA_963648745.1. Lineage (GTDB taxonomy): Bacteria > Bacillota > Clostridia > Peptostreptococcales > Anaerovoracaceae > UMGS973. The sequence continues at coordinate 7,154 of CAVJEY010000028.1, read as the reverse complement.
TATTACTTCACAATCAGAACCAATGTACCGCTTGCCGATTACTATGCATTTAACAGCGCATACGGCATGGTTATGGGTGCATTTGCATCTCTTGTCGGTATGGCAGGCACTTTTGCCCAGATTCAGCCGATGCTCGATATGGTGCGCCCTGTTCTGGAAGCCGTGCCTGAAGTATCGGAAAACAAAAAAGTGGTAACAAAGCTGTCCGGCGGCATTGAGCTTAACAACGTGTCTTTCCGTTATACAGAAACAGACCCTCTGATTATAGATAATCTGAGCCTCAAAATCCGTCCGGGTCAGTATGTGGCCATCGTCGGTGCAACAGGCTGCGGCAAATCCACGCTGATGCGTCTGATGCTTGGATTTGAAACCCCGCAAAAGGGCGCTGTCTATTACGACGGCAAGGATCTTGCCTCACTGGATCTGAAATCCCTGCGCCAGCATATCGGAACCGTAATGCAAAACGGCAAGCTGTTTCAGGGAGATATTTACTCCAATATCGTTATTTCCGCGCCGAGACTTACCATGACAGAGGCATGGGAGGCAGCCGAAAAAGCAGGTATCGCTGACGATATCCATGCAATGCCTATGGGTATGCATACCATCATATCCGAAGGCTCCGGCGGCATTTCCGGCGGTCAGCGCCAGCGTCTTATGATTGCCCGCGCGATTGCTCCAAAGCCAAAGATTCTGATGTTTGACGAGGCGACCTCAGCCCTTGACAATATCACGCAAAAAATCGTTTCCGATTCTCTGGATGCTCTGAAATGCACCCGTATCGTGATTGCGCACCGTCTTTCGACAATCAGACAGTGCGACCGTATTATAGTTCTTGACAGGGGCAAGATCATTGAGGACGGCAATTACGAAGAACTGCTTGCACAAAACGGCTTTTTTGCACAGCTTGTGGCAAGGCAGCGGATTGAGATATAGATGCAGGGGAATATCTGCGACGGATATTCCCTGTGTTATAAAAAAATTCCGTTATATGCCTAACAGAACCCGTAAATATCCGTATATACCTGCAAAAAGACATAAAGGGAGAAACGCCATGGAATTCAAAAAAGAATTTATCGAAAAAGCAAAATCCGCAGCTTCCGCAGAGGAACTGCTTGCACTGGCTGAAAAATACAATATAGAAATGACCGCAGAGGAAGCAAATGAATATTTCACGCAGCTTCACCCAAAGTGCGGAGAGCTTAGCGACGATGAACTTGACAATGTGGCGGGAGGAGGCTGCGAAGGCTGCGAAACTTCAGACCCTGTCAGCAAAGATCAGGGGCTGTATGCGGGACGTCTTGTGTATCTTTGCAATTCCGGTCACACTTCCGGCCACACATGCTGTATGAATTCTGTTTGCGGAAGCAATGTTTTTCGTATTCAAAAGCAGATTGCAGAGGACAAATACCTGCTTGGATGTATGGGATGTGACTGGACATATCACGCATTCAAAGAAAATATCAAAGCTTTATAACACCATATAGTCAGTATAAATAAATGAGGAGATTCCTATGAAAAAATATGACAGTGAAATCATCAGTAAAGCAAAAGAAGCAAAAACCCCTGAGGAGATTGTCTCCATTGCAAAAGAAAACGGTATGGAAATGACTGCGGAAGAAGCTCAGGCCTGTTTTGATCAGTTTAACAGAACGGGCGAGCTTGACGATGATGAGCTTGACAATGTGGCGGGTGGCGGCTGCGGCGGTGATGACGGCTGGACATCGGAAACAGCATACAGGATTGAAGGCTGCACCTGCCCTAAAGGTCATAACACATGGCGCAAAGCAGCTGACAGCACATATCAGTGCATTCCCTGTGAACTTCAGGGCTTCGGACGTCAGATCAGGACAGTTGGAGCAGGTGCGGTAATCACCACTGTAACCACCGGCTACAAGTAGTGAGGCAGGCCATCCGGCACTTCCGGTAACCGAATGAACTTTATATAAAGGAGATATTTCAATGAAAAAATTTGATGTCGAAATGCTTGAACAGGCAAAACAGGCAAAGGACGCCGAAGATCTCTGCAGAATCGCAGAGGAACACAAAATAGAGCTTTCTGCAGAAGAAGCATCTTCATATTTCACGCAGCTTCACCCAAAGTGCGGAGAGCTTGACGATGATGAACTTGACAATGTGGCGGGTGGCGGCTGCAGTCAGCAAGGCGGAGAGCCGGTCTGTCCGAAATGCGGAACTGCACTGACAGCTGTATGGTATGCCGATCCGGATCTCAACAGCTACAGTCTCTGCTACGGATGCGGCCGTTACGGTCTGTGGTACAGCGGAAACGGTACGAAAGAGCTGCCTGAACTACGCGCACAGGCTATCGTTGAAAAAACAAGATAACTGCAAGAAAGGAGCCACTCATATGAAAAACCTGCCTTTTGAACTTGTTGAAAAAGCAAAACAGGCAAATAACGCCGAAGAACTCTTGACAATTGCAAGAGAAAACAATGTGGATTTAACCAAAGAAGAAGCATCTTCATATTTCACACAGCTTCACCCTGCAACCGGTGAACTTAGTGACGATGAGCTTGACAGCGTGTCAGGCGGCGGCTGTTCCGAGGAATCAAAAGAGGCTCATGTAAGACTTAACGGCGGGACCTGTCCATACTGCGGCGCAGCGAATCCTTCCGGCTACTGCAGCCGCAGAGCGGGACACCTCGGTTTCACCTATTTTATAAAAAACCTTGACTGCTGCGGCAATACTATGACTTTATCATCCGGCGATCCGGAAAAGCTGACAAATGTTTAAGAAATGGAGGATTTGTAAATGTTCACACCTGAAATGATTCAAAAATCAAAAGCGGCAGCGTCCGCAGAAGAGCTGGCAGTTATCGCAGGAAAAAACGGCATTGAGATGTCAGCAGAAGAAGCCGCTGCATATTTCGCCAAGCTTCACCCTGCAACCGGTGAACTTAGTGATGATGAGCTTGACAACGTATCAGGCGGCGGGTGTTATGCCCAGGACGGCCGTCTGGTTGTAACAGTCGGTTACTCCTGCAAGAATTTCGGCTGTAAGATCTGCGGAGCTGACGGCACCGTCATGCTTGGCGGTGACGGAGAATGGTCAGAAGGGTACTTAGCCTGCGCCGGCTGTAAAACCAGCGCCGTCGACTGCAACAGGTGCCGATACTGCAGCTACGAGGGCGGCAGATGGTTGTGCAACAATCCTAAGAACAACAGATAAGCAAGCGGAGGAGTGCGCTTATGAAATACATACTTGACCCCCATATCGGACTGCGTTCATGGCACCTTGTCCCCTGCGCATACTATATCAGAGGCGCAAGAAATGCGGCAGGATTAAAGCGGGAGGAATATGAACTTTTACTACAATGTGACGGAATACAGGAGCCGGAGGAATCGCCCCTGCTCCGTTCCCTGCTGCAGCGCGGGTTTTGTCATATAGCGCAACACGGAGAAACCCTGTCAGACTGGCAGAGAGAAAAGGTTTGCGACAACAGATATTTCCCCGCTATGAACTGGATGATTACAGGCAAATGCAATTACAACTGCCTGCATTGTTTTAATGCTGCAGACAACAGCAGGCTTCAGAGCGAGTTTAGCCTGCAGGAGGCACAGACCCTGATTAATGAAGCTCAGAAATGCGGTATCAATGCCATTACCATCACAGGCGGAGAACCGATGCTTCACCCAAACTTCATGGATATTCTGCGCAGTATTTATGCCCACGGAATGTTCGTGGAGGAGCTTAATACCAACGGATATTTTATCACGCAGGATATTCTGGACGAAATGAAGTCTCTTGGCTGCTATCCGCTTATGAAAATTTCCTTTGACGGAATCGGTCATCACGACTGGCTCCGCAATCGAAAAGGCGCAGAGGAGGACGCGCTTCGCGCAATCAGGCTGTGTATTGAAAACGGTTTTCGTGTCAAGGTTCAGACCAATGTTCACAGGCTGAATACAGACACAATACTTCCCACTGCAAAGCTGCTCAGTGAAATGGGCGTGTCGGAGATGCGTATTATCCGCACGACAGAAGCTCCGCGCTGGGTACAGAACGCAGGAGATGCGTGTCTGACAATAGAAGAATATTTTGACTCTATGCTGCTGTTTTTACAGGAGTATATAAAACAGGACAGCGAAATGAATATTGATATCTGGCAGTTTGCTTCGCTTACCCCGCACACAAAAACATACAGGTTCAGACCTGTTGAATGCTGTGAGGGTGAGTACCGCGACTCTCTGCCGGTATGCCGGGGCAACAGAGGTATGGTTGCGGTTGCGGCAAACGGAAACCTGTATCCATGTCACCAGCTGTCGGGATATTATGACCACAGGAACTGGTTTCTCGGCAATGTGAAAACAGACGGTCTGCAAAAGCATCTGCAGTCGGGAGATTATCTTCAGGAGGTCTGTACCACTGTCAGGGAACTGGCGCAGCACAATGAAAAATGCGCCGCCTGTCCATGGTTCAGATACTGCTGCGGAGGATGCCGCGCCATCGGAGCTGCCCTGACCGGAGACAGGCTCGGCTGTGATATTTCAAAATGCCTGTTCTTCAGCGGCGGATATATGAATAAGCTGGAAACGATTCTGAACAGTTATACGAATCGGTCACCTGTATAGATAGGAGGGAATCATGTTTTACATCATCAAAGAACAATTTTTGCTGCGAGGCTGGGAAAAACTGCCCTATGCCATTGTAGACCGGCACAGCAAACAGACAATATTTATTCGGAAAGACGAATTTGATCTGCTCAGCCTCTGCGACGGAACTGTGGATCTTTCCCTGCCGCTGATTCCTCTGAAAATGCGAAATATGATTCCTGTGCTTGAACAAAAAGGAATCATTGAACCCTGCACTGCGGGGAAAACACTCAGAGCGGATCAGAAATACCGGTTTTATCCGTCCCGATATATAAGAACCGCCCACTGGTCTGTTACGGGACGGTGCAATTACAGATGCAAACACTGCTATATGTCTGCTCCCGACGCAAAGCTGGGAGAGCTGTCCCACGATGAGATTATGAACATCATCGACCAGCTGGAAATGTGCGGTGTTATGAATGTGTCCCTTACAGGCGGCGAGCCGCTGATTCGTGAGGATTTCCTTGAAATTGTCGATGCCCTGCTGCAGCGCGGTATCCGCATCACCACAATTTATTCCAACGGCAGGCTGGTTACGGACAGTCTGCTTGACGAACTGGAAAAGCGCGGTATTTACCCGGAGTTCAATATGAGCTTTGACGGCAAAGGTCACCACGACTGGCTGCGTGGCATTCCGGGCGCGGAACAGATTGTCAGGGATGCTTTTCTCCGCTGCAAGGACAGAGGATTCCCTACGGCGGCCGAAATGTGCATCCACCGAAACAACAGTCACACCCTGCGGGAGAGCGTAAACTTACTGGCATCATGGGGCTGTCGCCACCTGAAAACCAATCCTGTCAGCAATGTGGGCGCATGGAAAGAAGGCGGCTACGGCGAGGCTATCGGCCTGCAGGAGCTTTATCAGCTGTATCTTGACTATATACCGCAGTATTTTGCTGACGGAATGCCGCTGGATATTCAGCTTGGCGGATTTTTCATAGGACGTCGCGGGTATCCCGATCGCTGCATGGTGGGATCCAAAAAGGACTGCCGGAATCCTGATACCATGTGCATCTGCGGCCACGCGCGACAGGTAATGTATATTTCACCTGAGGGGCGCACGCTGCCATGCATGGCTCTGTCAGCCATGGAAATTCAAAATGAGTTTCCGCTTATCGGCGAGCTGGGGCTGAAGAACTGCCTTACAGATTCGCGCTATCTCAGGCTGATAGATACGCGCGCCAGCGAATATTTCGCCCATAACCCTGACTGCGCATCCTGTGAATATGCGATGATATGTGTCGGTGGCTGCAGAGCCAGTGCGCTTGAGGGAAATCCGGATGATATCCTCGGACCTGACATGGCAACCTGCGAAGTTTTTCGCGGCGGCTGGATGCCCAAAATAGAAGCAGCAGCCGAAGCGGGACGGCAGGTATACATAAATCAACACAAATAAAAAGGAGGAACTTATCATGAGTGAAAACTTGAAAAAATTTCTGGAGCTTGTTTCCAAAGACGAAAATCTGAAACAAAAAACGCTGGCTTTCAATGATATGGAGCCTGCAGACGCAATCAGCGCAGGTATCGCCCTTGCAAAAGAGCTTGGCATAGAGCTTAGCGAGGCTGATTTTGCCAAGGAGGAATCAGGTGGCGAGCTGAGTGATGATGAGCTTGATGCAGTTGCCGGCGGCGGCGATTGTGCGTGTGTTGCCGGAGGGGGCGGCACCGTTTACGATGACGATGAGCATTTCTGTCCTTGTATTGTATACGGTCAGGGCAGTACCATCTGTTTTTGCGCTGTAATCGGCGTCGGTGATGATGATTGGATCGGAAATTGATAGAGCCTTGCAGACATGAGCTGCTAAGGCTGCTCCGACGATGTTCTCTTAAGTGGAACGAAGATGTATATGTAAAACAAAACATATAAAGAAAGAGGAACTTAATATGAGTGAAAATATGAAAAAATTTCTGGAGCTGGTTTCCAAAGACGAAAATCTGAAACAAAAAACGCTGGCTTTCAATGATATGGAGCCTGCAGACGCAATCAGCGCAGGTATCGCCCTTGCAAAAGAGCTTGGCATAGAGCTTAGCGAGGCTGATTTTGCCAAGGAGGAATCAGGTGGCGAGCTGAGTGATGATGAGCTTGATGCAGTTGCCGGCGGCGGCGATTGTGCGTGTGTTGCCGGAGGGGGCGGCACCGTTTACGATGACGATGAGCATTTCTGTCCTTGTATTGTATACGGTCAGGGCAGTACCATCTGTTTTTGCGCTGTAATCGGCGTCGGTGATGATGATTGGATCGGAAATTGATAGAGCCTTGCAGACATGAGCTGCTAAGGCTGCTCCGACGATGTTCTCTTAAGTGGAACGAAGATGTATATGTAAAACAAAACATATAAAGAAAGAGGAACTTAATATGAGTGAAAATATGAAAAAATTTCTGGAGCTGGTTTCCAAAGACGAAAATCTGAAACAAAAAACGCTGGCTTTCAATGATATGGAGCCTGCAGATGCAATCAGCGCAGGTATCGCCCTTGCAAAAGAGCTCGGCATAGAGCTTAGTGAAGCTGATTTTGCCAAGGAGGAATCATGTGGCGAGCTGA
>CAVJEY010000027.1:0-16010 GCA_963648745.1 Christensenellaceae bacterium Phil1 | reverse complement strand
TAACAAAGTTCAGATATTAACCTTGCAGACCTCTGTCTGCAGGTGAGAAGCGGATTACTTCTTCTTTATATAGCACCTGATTATTTTATCACTCCTGCAGCGTATATGTCAAGAAATTTGAGGAGTTTTATTCGGAAAAAAGAAATTTTTCCGGAAGAGTTTGTATTTTCAACGATGTAACCGGTTTTTGTGTATACAGTATTATGATACAAATTTGCGGTCAGCTTTTGAGATAAAAGGTACAAACTTGCGTATGTAATAAGTGTGATGGAAATTTGTATATTTGTGTGTGTTTTTGTGATAATTGATGAAAAGCGTTGAAAACAGTAGGAATCATTGATTTTTTTGTGATTTGTGCAGCAAAAAAACATAGAATTTAATTAAAAAAATGTTACAATTCAAGTGCTTTTATAGTATAATTTGATTGTTATAATTTACAATTTTATATGGAGGTGTTTAAATGTCTACTTATTCACAAGTACAGAGAAATGGCTTGTTTGAACTTTCAGACGAAGCTAAACAGGAACTGACATCATCATCGTATTACAGTGATGACTTGGCTCCATCATCTGTTGCTGAAAGAACATGGACTACATACACAATCACAATGCTTTGGGTTGGTATGTCAATATGTATTCCATCACTTTCACTTGCATCAGGACTTATCACAATGGGTGTGTCACCTTGGCTTTCAGTATTAAACGTAGCTTTAGGTAACTTAATCATCCTTGTACCTATCCAGTTAAACTCAACTGTAGGTACTAAATACGGTATCCCGTTCCCTCTTTTCGCAAGAATGACATTCGGTATCAAGGGAGCACATCTTCCTTCACTGCTGAGAGCATTCACTGCTATGGGATGGTGTTCAGTACAGTCATGGGTTGGCGGCGGCGCATTCGCAGCTATCATCGGTTGCTTCGCTCCTAAATTCTTAGATTCTGAATGGACAATCAACCTTCCTTCATGGGGCGGTATGCAGACTGTATCGGAAGGTACTTTCATCGGATTTATCTTATTCATGATTCTTACAGCATGGGTTGCTTACAACGGACTTGAAAACATCAAATGGGTTCAGAACATAGGCGGACCTATCCTGCTTGCAGTAATGATCGGACTTCTGATCTGGGCTTATATGTATGCTCACAATGCATCAGGCATGGGATTCTGGGAAGTAATGGCACAGCCTAACGATGACGCCCTGATCGCAGAGAGCGGCGGATTCGGATATGTATACCTTACAGGTCTGATGGGCAACATCGCATTCTGGGCTACAGTAGCACTTAACATTCCTGACTTCTCAAGATATGCTAAGAGCAACAGCTCACAGTTCTGGGGACAGATGCTCGGTATGCCTATACCAATGGCATTCTGCGCATTCGTTGGTGCTTACTTTGCTCAGGCAACTAAAATTGCTGACGGCGTTGCATCATTTGACCCGACTACAGTTTTCTATCACATCGACAACAAGATTGCTATATTCATCGCTGCATTCGGTGTAATCATGGCTACAATCACAACCTGCTGCGCTGCTAACGTAGTAGCTCCTGCAAACGGACTTGCTAACATCAACCCTAAGAAGATCAGCTACAGATTAGGCGTACTTATCACATGCTTCATGGCATTCTTCGTATTACAGGCTTGGTGGATTTACGGTTCAGGTTCAGCTTACTTCACATGGATGAACGCATACGGAACAATTCTTGCTCCTGTAGCTGCTATCCTGGTTGCTGACTTCTGGATTGTTAAGAAGCAGAGACTTGACATTAAGGACATGTTCTTAAAGGACGGAAGATACTCATACAGCAACGGATTCAACTGGGCTGCAATCATTTCATGGTTCGTGGCATTCATCGTTCCGCTAATTGCATACTTCATTCCTGTAGACCAGCAGACTGGTTTCTGGACATTCCTTGCAGAATGGAACTACATCTGGTCATTCGCAATCGGCTTCATCGTATACATCTTACTTATGAAGACTTCACTGGCATGCAGATCATATGTAACTGAAGAAGAATATGCTCAGATTACTAAGTTTGAATAATTCTTAACATCAGAACTGTATATGGAAACTTACGCAATGGCGTAAAAATATGATTATAAAGGGCCTTTGTATAAAGGTCCTTTGATTTTATAATACTAACAACATTAAAAAGTCTTATAGGAGGTAACTTATGGATTTACTATTTAAGAATGGTACAGTTGTTACCGCAACATCAACTTTCAAGGCTGATGTAGCTGTAAAAGGTGAAAAGATTGTTGCTATAGGCGCAAATCTTAAACCTGAAAAGAAAACAGAAGTTATAGATGCAAAAGGCAAAATGATTCTTCCGGGCGCAATCGACGGACATACTCATCTTGCAATGCCTTTCGGCGGCACAATCGCTACAGACGATTACTTTACAGGCACAAGAGCTGCTGCCTGCGGCGGCACCACTACAGTATTTGACTTCGTTCTTCAGGCACCTGAGGGAGAAGGTATGTGGGACGCAGTAAAGAGAAGAGATGCTATCTGCCAGGCAGACGGACCTGCTATTGACTATTCATACCATGTAGGTGTTGGTAATGCCAAGACTCAGGAAATGCTTGACACTATGGACGAATGCGTTAAGAACGGTATCACATCATTCAAAGTATTCATGGTATATGACTTTGGTGTAGATGACGGCCAGTTCTTCAACGTACTGACTCACGCTGCCAAAATCGGCGCATTAGTTGGTGTTCACGCTGAGAACAGAGACGTAAACAACTGCTTAAATGCTAAATATCTTGCAGAAGGCAAGACAGAAGCATGGTGGCACTATATGTCAAAGAACGAAGCCGTTGCAGGCGAAGCTGATGTAAGAGCTATCAACCTTGCAAAGATGGCAGGAACTTCATTATATATCGTTCACCTTGACAACAAGCAGGGTGTTGAAGCTGTTAAAGCTGCAAGAGACGAAGGATATCCTATCTTCGCAGAAACATGCCCTCAGTACCTGTACTTCACAAAAGAAGTTTACAAGGATGGTATTCCTGAATTAGGTTTAAGAGCAAGAGATTTCGTATGCTCACCTCCAATGAAGGGCAAAGCTTCACAGGATGCACTCTGGGCCGGTATCAAGTCAGGCGACGTATCAACACTTGCTACAGACCACTGTCCGTTCCTGAAGTCGGAAAAAGACTGGGGAATCACTAAAAAAGACGGTACTCCTGGCGATTATACAACAATTCCTAACGGATGCGCAGGTATCGAAAATATGTACCCATATATCTTATCAGAAGCTAACAAGGGCAGAATTTCATTTGAAAAGGCTGTTGCAATTTCAGCTACAAACCCTGCTAAGCTGTTTGGTATTGACTACTGCAAGGGCGCTATCGAAGTAGGTCTTGACGCAGACATCGTTGTATACGACCCTAAGAAGAGCTTTGAAGTTAAGAATGCCGAAAACCAGCATGGTGCATTAGACCATACTATCTGGGAATCAGCTAAGTTCAAGGGCTATCCTGTAGCAGTTTACTCAAGAGGCAAACTGGTATTTGACGGCAAGGACTATGTTGGCCAGAAGGGCGACGGCAAGTTCATCAAGTGCAAGAAGGTTAAATTCACAAGCCCTGAATTCTAGTATATTGTTATGTACTGATATTATAGAGCCTCCGCGGAGGCTCTGTTTATGATATTGGGAGGATTGAAACAAGGAGTGACCACGACATGAAAATTCTAAACAGAGCAGTCAGCTGTTTTATGATTATAGCAGTAGTGATTGCATTTATGCCGCTTATTACAGAGGATGCATATGCAGCTTCCAAGTACGCAACGAAAGCAGCAAGAACAACTCAAAACGAAAAAATGTATAAAAAAGCGGCATCAATGGGCAGCGCAGCGAGAGCAAGATACCTCGATACATCTCTTTCGGATATGAATGAAACCAACTTTCAGGGTTTGAGTAAGGCCGAGCAAAAAGAGATTAAAGAGTTTGCAGAGGATATTCTTGCGGAAGCGGGAAATCCGACAGACGATATGCAGAAAATAAAGGCTTTACACGACTGGGTAAAATACAATTTCTATTATTACAGAAATGTAGAGAGCCTTGCTATTACGAAAAAATACAGCAACAAGGTAAGTGTCAAAGGCAAGGTTGATAATCCTGCAGCGCTTCTGAAAATGTACAAAAACATGGAATCAGAAAATCTGCAGGGTGTTATAGCCAGATGCAAAGGATATTCGGCGATGTTTATAGCTTTGTGCAGATCACAGGGAATACCTGCAGCTCCTGTTGTAGGGTACTACAATGAATCTGTAAGGCACAACAGTGATGCCAATGTGACATGGGCGCCTACTTTGGCGGACGGTGTGTATGATCATCAATGGGCTATGGCATATGTAAACGGACAGTGGGTTCAGGTTGACTGTAACGCTGACAGCTATAATCAGTACAAATCAGGAAGCACCTACTGGAAACAGTCAGGCGGAAGCTTTGCGTCCGGAGAAAGATACAACTACTTTAATCCTACAGCAGCAAGACTTGCGCAGTCGCATATAATATACAATTTTGCACAGGTGACAAAAATAAACGCACCGGCAGTAAGATATGTCAAGAAATCGGGAAGCACAAGTGTTAAACTTGGCTGGAGAGCACCTTACGGAGCTTCGTCCTACAAGGTTTACAGAGCTACATCCAAAAACGGCACATACAAGTGTGTTAAAACCACTTCGATGCTGTACTGTACCGATAAATCACTGACAAAGGGCAAGACATATTATTACAAGATAAAAGCGTATAACGGTATAATATCATCATCTTACAGCACCACTTACAGTGTGAAATTGTAAGCAATGAATACAGGCGAAACAGATAAGTTTCCCGCATATGCCAAGGACACAAAATTATAAGAGACGAGGGGCACCGGTAAAAACAGGTGTCCCTCAATTTTTTACTGTAAGGCGAATCTGAAAATGCCCTGAAAATTTCACCGGTTCCGGCAATCCTGCATTTTTGCTGCTCATTTATTCAAGGTTTGACCTTTCTGATTTCACCTGCCTCCAAACAGAGAGCATACATCAGTTCAGAACAGGATGCTGTCAGCTCCTGACTGCGACATAATCATATTTGAATCATATTAGATACACATGCAGATGGTTTTTTCCGTTGAAATCCTTTACTTTTGGGGCAAAAGAGGTTATAATATACACTGCTTTGTTTTAATTAATTACGTTAACAATTTTAGGAGGATATATATCAGATGAAATCAACATTTATTTCAAAAGAGAAAAACGTTGTTAAGTTCTCAATGGAATTTACAGCAGATGAGTTTGAAAAAGCTCAGATTGCGGCATATCAGAAGACAAAGGATCAGTTTGTAATTGACGGCTTCAGAAAAGGCAAGGCTCCAAGAAGCATTATAGAGAAACACTATGGTGAAGGTATATTCTTTGATGAGGCAATCAATTCACTTATGCAGGAAAACTATCCTAAGGCTTTGGACGAGTTAAAGCTTGATGTAATAGACAGTCCTAAGCTTTCATTTGAAGACATTGCAAAAAGCAAGGATCTTATAATCAATGCCGAGGTTGAGGTATATCCGGATGTAGAGGTCAAGGATTATCTTGGCGTTGAAATAGACAAGGTTGAAAAAACAGTCACAGACGAGGATGTGGACAATGAAATCGCAAGCCTTCAGAAGAGAAATTCAAGAATGGTACTCGTTGACAGACCGGTAAAAGAAGGCGATACAGTTCTTCTTGACTATGCAGGTTATGTAGGCGAAGAGCAGTTTGAAGGCGGCACAGCAGAAAGATATCCGCTCAAGATAGGCTCAGGCACGTTCATTCCTGGATTTGAAGAACAGATTGTGGGAGCAAAGGCAGGAGATGATGTTGATGTCAAGGTTACATTCCCTGAAGAATATCACTCCGAAAAACTGGCGGGAGCAGAAGCTGTATTCAAGTGCAAGGTTCACGAAGTCAAAGAGGAGGAGATTCCTGAAGTTGACGACGAATTCGTAAAAGACGTAAGCGAATGCGATACACTTGATGAATTCAAGGCTCAGATCAGAGAAAACCTCGAAAAGAGCGCAAAGGCAACCTCCGAAATGGAAATGAAAAACGCTGTTTTAGAGAAGGTTTATGAAGCAAATGATATAGATGTGCCAAATGCAATGGTTGAGGACGAAATCACAAATATGATGAGAGAATTTGACCAGCAGCTCAGAGCACAGGGTATGTCACTTGAAAAATATCTTGAATATCTGCAGACAGACACTGCTGATTTCAGAGATCAGATCAGAGAAGAAGCACTGAAAAAAGTTAAGACAAGAATGATAGTTCAGGCCATAGCCGAAAAAGAGAATATGCAGGCTGACAAAGAAGACGTGGACAAGGAAATCGAATTCATGGCAATGCAGTATCAGCTTGATGCCGACAAGATTAAAGAGATGCTCGGTCCTGACAATATTGCTTTCATCGAAAAAGATATTAAAATCAGAAAAGCCATCGACTATATTTTTGAAAAAGCAGTTATTAAATAAAGAATTACTGGTAAATATATTTAAGAAAGATATTGTTTTAACCGATTGGGCAACCCCAATCGGTTAAAGCGTAATTAGAAAGGGGTGCTTAAATGGCATTGGTACCATATGTAATAGAGCAGACAGCAAGAGGTGAACGCTCTTATGATATTTATTCAAGACTTCTCAAAGACAGAATAATATTTATAGGGGAGGAAATCACAGAACATACTGCAAGTCTTGCAGTTGCACAGCTTCTGTTTCTTGAGGCAGAGGATGCTGACAAGGACATCAGCATATATATAAATTCGCCGGGCGGCTCGGTAACGGCAGGCATGGCGATATATGATACAATGCAGTATATCAGGCCTGATATTTCAACCATATGCGTGGGCATGGCGGCAAGCATGGGCGCATTCCTGCTTTCGGCAGGCACAAAAGGCAAAAGATACGCGCTGCCTAATGCGGAGATTATGATACATCAGCCTTTGGGGGGAGCACAGGGGCAGGCCTCCGATATAAAAATTCATGCTGATCATATCATAAAAACAAAAGAAAAACTGAACAGAATATTGAGTGCAAACACAGGCAGGCCTCTTGATGTCATCGAAAAAGACACAGACAGAGACAATTTTATGAGCGCAGATGAAGCCTGCGAATACGGGATTATAGACAAGGTTATAAAAAGCAGATAAGGGGGCATATATATGGATAAATATGATGAAAAAAAACAGCTAAAGTGTTCCTTCTGCGGCAAACCGCAGGGGCAGGTAAGGCGCCTCATAGCAGGACCTGACGTGTATATCTGCGATGAATGCGTACAGCTATGCAGAGAGATAATAGAAGAGGGCATTGAAGCTGACGAAAACGAAAAATACGAAGCAGGCGGCAGACTGCCGAAGCCTAAGGAAATAAGCGAAACTCTCAGTGATTATGTTATAGATCAGGACGAAGCCAAAAAAGCTCTGGCTGTTGCAGTCTACAATCACTACAAGAGAATCAACTGTCTTGACAGAGACGATGATGATATTGAAATTCAAAAGAGCAATATCATAATGATAGGGCCTACAGGCTCAGGCAAAACCCTGCTGGCTCAGACACTGGCGAAGATACTCAATGTACCGTTTGCCATAGCGGACGCCACAGCACTTACGGAAGCCGGATATGTGGGCGAGGACGTTGAAAACATCCTGCTCAAGCTGCTTCAGGCTGCTGATTATGATGTTACAAAAGCCCAGAAGGGCATTATCTATGTTGACGAAATAGACAAAATCGCCAAAAAATCAGAAAACGTATCCATAACAAGAGATGTAAGCGGCGAGGGCGTGCAGCAGGCACTGCTCAAAATTCTCGAAGGAACTGTTGCAAATGTACCGCCTCAGGGCGGGCGCAAGCATCCGCAGCAGGAGTTCATACAGTTTGACACGACCAATGTGCTGTTTATATGCGGCGGCGCATTTGACGGACTTGACAAGATAATACAGAGGAGAATAGGTGAAAAAACAATAGGCTTTAATGCGGATATTGTTTCACAGGCCGAAGATGAAAAAGAGATTCTAAAAGCCATGCAGCCTGAAGACCTGCTGAAATTCGGTCTGATACCTGAGTTTATAGGCAGACTTCCCGCAATAGTAACTCTCAGAGAGCTTTCGGAGGATGCTCTTGTGAGAATCCTTACAGAGCCAAAAAATGCACTTGTAAAACAGTACAAAAAACTCTTTGAGATAGATAATGTAGAGCTTGAGTTTGAGCCTGAGGCAATCAGAGCCATCGCAAAACAGGCCATCGAGAGAAAAACAGGGGCAAGAGGATTAAGAAGTATAATTGAAAAAGTTATGACTGATATAATGTATGAAATTCCGTCAAGAGAAGATGTTGTAAAATGCATCGTTACAGAGGGAACAATCACTGACAGTGTTCAGCCGACTTTAGTCTTTGCATCCGATAAGGACGGCAGAGAAACAGCATCATAAAGTGAAGGCGGCATTATGTCGCCTTATTACATATATCAGCTGGAGGATTATGTATGACTGATGAAAAAAAGAAAGAAAACTTAAATATACCTGATGATATTGAGGAATTATTAGATGAGCTTCTGGATATGGAAGAAAAAGCACAGGAGGAGGCGGAGGCAAACCCTTCTGAGACAGCTGCACTTCCGATGATTCCGCTCAGGGGACTTCATATATTTCCTAATATGGTTCTTCACTTTGATGTGGGCAGGGAGAAATCCGTAAAAGCGCTTGAAACCGCAATGGTTACAAACCAGAAAATTTTCCTTACATCACAAAAGGACGAGGATGTGGAGCTGCCTGTAAAAGACGATTACTACAGCATAGGTGTTGTGGCAAAAATCAAACAGATGCTCAAGCTTCAGGGCGATACCATACGGGTTCTTGTAGAGGGACTTTACAGAGCCGAAATCGGTGAGATACTTCAGGAGGCTCCGTACATCAAATGTACCCTTGAAGAAGTGAATGAGATAATACCCGAGGAAATCACGCCGCAGATACTGGCACTCAAAAGAAGCGTTGAAACTGCCTTTGACGAATATGCAGAGCTTACTCACAGGCTCAACGGAGAAACTCTGGGCACAGTCAGAGAAATAGACCAGCTTTCGGTTTTTGCTGACATAGTGGCATCGCATATCGATATTAAAATCGAAGAAAAACAGGAGCTGCTCGAAACCCTTGATGTGTGCGAGCGCCTTGGCAGACTGCACGAAATTCTCATCAGAGAAATCGAGATTATGAAAATCGAGCAGGACATTTCGGCGAAGGTCAAAAGTCAGGTGAACCAGAACCAGAAGGAATACTATCTGAGAGAACAGATGAGAGCCATTCAGGACGAACTGGGAATTGATGAGGATGTTGAAAACGAGCAGAACGAGTGGCTCAAAAAACTCGAAGAGCTGCATCTGCCCGAAAAAACACATCAGAAAATCGAAAAGGAAATCAGAAGATTTGCCAAAATGCAGCCGATGTCTGCAGAAAGCACAGTTTCAAGAACGTATATAGAGACGATTCTTGCGCTGCCGTGGAACAAATCTTCAGAATCAGAGGTTGACCTCAAAAAAGCGGAGGAGATACTTGAAGAGGATCATTACGGCCTCGAAAAGGTCAAGGACAGAATCCTTGAGTATATAGCCGTAATGAAGCTTACCGAAAGCCTCAAAGGACCTATCCTGTGCCTTGTGGGTCCTCCGGGAGTGGGCAAGACCTCGATAGCAAGATCAATAGCAAGAGCCCTTGACAGAGAGTTTTTCAGAATGTCCCTCGGAGGAGTCAGAGACGAAGCCGAAATTAGAGGACACAGAAGGACATATATAGGAGCTATTCCGGGAAGAGTTATTTCAGGACTCAAAGATGCCGGCACCAACAACCCTGTATTCCTGTTTGACGAGGTTGACAAGATAGGAGCGGACTACAAGGGCGATCCGGCTTCGGCGCTGCTTGAGGTCTTAGACCCTGAGCAGAACAAGGACTATACGGATCACTACCTTGAAGTGCCGTTTGACCTTTCAAAGGTAATGTTTATAACTACCGCCAATACGGTTGAAACAATCCCAAGACCTTTGCTTGACAGAATGGAAATCATAGAGGTAAGCGGATATACGGAAGAAGAAAAGCTTGCGATAGCTGACAGGTATCTGATACCAAAAAAAGTGAAGGAGCACGGCCTCAAAGAAGAAAACATAACCATCACAGAGGGCGCGGTCAGAGACCTTATCAATTACTATACCAGAGAGTCAGGCGTCAGAAATCTTGAGAGAGAAATCGCAAACCTGTGCAGAAAAACAGCCAGAAAAATGGTTGCGGGAGAAGCGGAGCGATTTGAAATAACCTCTGAAAATCTTTCGGATTATCTTGGCAAGAAGAAGTACAGATATGATATAATAAAAGGGGAAACCGAAATAGGCGTTACAACAGGTCTTGCATGGACCATAGTCGGAGGAGATACCCTGTTCATAGAAACAACAGTTGTGCCGGGTACAGGCAAGCTTGTTCTGACAGGACAGCTTGGCGAGGTGATGCAGGAGTCGGCAAAGGCAGGCATCAGCTATATCAGATCTGTTGCGGGAGAGCTTGGAATCAAAGAGGATTTCTACAAGACACAGGATCTGCACATTCATATTCCTGAGGGAGCAACCCCAAAAGACGGACCGTCGGCGGGCGTTACAATGTGTACGGCTATGATTTCGACACTTACCAATACTCCTGTGCGCAAAGACATAGCCATGACAGGTGAGATAACTCTCAGGGGCAAGGTGCTTCCTGTAGGCGGCATCAAAGAAAAGGTGCTTGCGGCTCACAGAGCCGGCATCAGAAAAGTTCTGCTTCCGGCTGACAACAGGGCTGACATAGAGGACATACCTGAAAAAGTAAGAAACGAAATTGAATTTGTTTTAATTTCAAATGCCAAAGATGCGCTTGATCAGGTTCTGGTAAGGCAGGTACTCAAATGAAAATCAAAACCTCACAGCTTGAGGCTGTCGCCGTAAAACGCAGCCAGTATCCCGAGGACAATATGAAGGAGATAGCATTTGCAGGCAGATCAAATGTAGGCAAATCATCTCTTTTGAACCTCATAACAGGCCGAAAGGCGCTGGCAAGAGTATCAGGCAGTCCCGGCAAGACCAGAACAATCAACTTCTATAACATCAATGGGGATTTCAGAATTGTCGATTTGCCCGGTTACGGATATGCCAAAGTATCCAGATCGGTTACCGAAAACTGGGGAGATATGATGGAGCAGTATTTCTCGGCAAGAGACAATCTGGTTAAGACAGTGCAGCTTGTGGATATACGCCACGAGCCGTCAAAGCAGGATATTCAGATGTACGAATATCTCAAACATTACGGTCTTGACGGTCTTGTTGTGGCAACCAAGGCTGACAAGATTTCAAGAAACCAGATTAACAAAAACATATCGGTTATAAAAAAGACACTGGGAATGAAACCCGAGGACAAGGTGATAGCCTGCTCAGCACTCAAGAGGACAGGGCAGGATGAGCTTTTGGACGAGATAGAAAAATTGTTGGGAGAATAGATGAATTTTTTCAGTTTCAGAGTTTTGGGCAAAAGAATCAAAGCCATCAAATTTATGATGCAGGACAAATCCGTTAAATGGTACAAAAAAGCAATTATTGTTGCCGGTATCATTTATCTGTTTTTACCTGTTGATATAATACCGCCTGTATTCGGGCCGGTAGGATTTATTGATGACCTTTTTCTGTGGCTGTTTATTCTCTGGTATCTGAGCGATGAGCTGGACAAATACTGGCTGGGAGAAAAAAGCGTTGATCTCTCAAAAAAATACAAAAACACAGTTAATGATGTAAACTATACCGTAGAAAAAGACAAAGGAGGACCCCAAAGTGGCAACTGATACTGTAGGCACTGTTCTCATTACGGAAGAACAGATAAAGGCAAGGGCAAAAGAGATTGGCAGACAGATTTCGGAGGAATTTGCAGGAGAGGAAGTAATGCTGATAGGCATACTCAAAGGAGCAATGATGTGGATGGCGGATGTTATGAAAAACATCACACTTGACTGCACGATTGACTTTATGGCGTGCTCAAGCTACGGCTCCTCGACCAAAACCTCAGGTGTTGTAAAAATCAACAAGGATCTGGATTCTGACATAGAGGGCAAAAACGTTATAATAGTAGAGGATATTGTGGATTCGGGCATTACGTTAAGCTACCTTGAAAAATATCTTGCCAACAGAGGTCCCAAGGCTGTCAGACTTTGCGCGCTTTTAGACAAGCCGTCAGGCAGAAGAAACGATCTTAAAGCGGACTATGTGGGCTTTGAGGTTGAGGATCTTTTCATAGTGGGCTACGGGCTTGATTACAATCAGAAATACAGAAATCTGCCATATATCAGTTATCTAAATGAATAATTTATACATACAAAGGAGAAATATTATGGGTTACGAAGTAAAAATCGGATTATCAAACAAGCACCTTCATCTTCAGAAGGAACACATTGAAATTCTTTTCGGCAAGGGTCACGAGCTGACACCGACAAAACCGCTGGTACAGCCGGGACAGTTTGCATGTGAAGAAAAAGTTGACATAGTGGGACCTAAAAAAACTCTCAAAGGCATCAGAGTTTTAGGTCCTGCAAGAGCAGAAACACAGGTTGAGCTTGCCATGACAGATGCAAGAACAATCGGCGTTAAGGCTCCGGTAAGAGAATCAGGCAAGCTTGAGGGAACTCCGGGCTGCAAAATCGTGGGACCTTGCGGAGAGGTTGAAATCGACCATGGCGTTATCGTTGCATTAAGACACGTACATCTTTCCCCTGCACAGGCCAAAGAAGCAGGCGTTAAGGACAAGGATATCGTAAGCATCAAGATCGAAGGCGAAAGAGGCCTTGTATTCAACAACGTGCTTGTACGTTCAGGCGATGCTCACGAGAGAGAAGTGCACCTTGACACTGACGAAGGCAATGCGGCAGGCTGCGGACCTGATGCTGTATGCACAATAATCAAATAGAGAATTAAACATAAGTAACATAAAGACCGGCATCACAGTATGCCGGTTTTGTGTCTATACAAAGAATTTTTTAATATTGTCTATAGCTATTGCAACAGAAACATTTCTGTAAAATTCGGTATCGGATATGTCAGGCTGGCCTGCAAGAGCCTTGGCCTTTGAGATTCTGTATCTTACGGTATTTGTATGGCAGTTCATTTCTGCTGATACAGCCGCAAAATCACCATGGTTTCTGGAATAGGACAAAACAGTCAGATAATATTCGGCTCTGTCTCTGATACCGCGCAGATAGTCCTCCGAGAATTTTAATATATACGGGCTTTTGATCAGAGGTGTAATCAGCTTGTATATACCTATATCGCTGTAATACCTGAAATCTTTTTTTTCGGCTTCGGAGGCGCAGTGGCAGTAATAGCTTTCTTTGAAGCCAAGGTCAAGATGCTCAAACGCGATATGAACATCGCTTAGAGAAACAGCCAGCCTGCCGGTATCTAAAGGCAGAGTGTCAAGGGCTTCCTTGAGTATTATGTTATGGCTTGCAATATCGTTTTTTGATGAGGTTATGATTATAAACAGGCCGTTGTCAAAGCCGCAGGTGAGAATTTTGTCTCTGAGGCTCCTGTTTCTTGAGATGGACATATATATTCTGTCAGCATTCATGGGAGCATCATCGGTATATCTGACATATGCCACTGTAATATAACGCTTCAGCTCTAAAGATATGCCGTAGCATATTGCGGTAACCTCCTGTGCGGACAGGTAGGAATTTATCATATCCTGTATATTGTCTGTGTTAAGCGCCGCATCATCATCTGTATGAAGCGCCGCCATTACCTCAAATATTATGTTTTCAAAATACAGCTCTTTGCCGAAGCTGTATATAGGCATATTGTGCTCGTCTGAAAACTGCAGCACCTCATCGGGAAGCCTGTCAAATATCACACTCTTGCAGGCAACAGCAGATACCCCGCAGGCATACAGGGATTTTACCGCATCAATTATAGTGTCAGGGTTGCCGTATGCAAACAGCAGGCTTGTTATGACGAAGCTGTCTCTGACAAAATCGGTGGTATCCCTGAATCCGGCATCGGGTGTAAATTCATAGTCTGCAATACCTGCAGCTGCAACCTTTTTGTCAAGACCGCCGCTGCCTGACAGCAGCCTGAGACTGCCAAGACCGGGCAGCTTCGGTATATCTCTTACTGTTAAAGCCATAATATGCCTCATTTCTGTATGTCTGTTTTCGTGTCTTTATTGTATATCATAGCAAGCGCTTTGTAAAATGTCAAAATAAACTTGTAAAAAATATAAAAAAACTACAAAACAAACTTCCGGTTAAAATGATAAAATTTAGAGCAGACAAAAAAGGAGGACTATATGAAAAGAACATTCAAATCAGACATCTGCCTTCTGGGGGCTGCGATAGTATGGGGCTTTGCATTTGTTGCACAGCGTGACAGCATGGATACCATAGGGCCGTTTCTTTACAGCGCTATCCGCATGTTTTTGGGTTCGCTGGCACTGATTCCGGTATTTCTTGTGACAGACAGAATCAGAAACAGAGAAAACACTGTAACGGCTGCACAGAAAAAAGACAGCCGGAAAGCCCTGATAAAGGGCGGAACAGCTGCCGGAATCGTGATTTTTTTTGCGGCCAATATGCAGCAGGTGGGACTTGTTTCAACCGATGCGGGCAAAACAGCCTTCATTACGGCATTATATATACTGCTTGTACCGATTATGAGCATATTCATGAAGCACAAAACAAATATAAACAACTGGATCGGTGCGGTAATCGGGGCAGCAGGCCTTTATTTTCTCTGCGTTACATCGCAGTTTACGGTTGCGGCAGGAGATATAATCGTGTTTATAGGCGCTTTCGGCTGGGCTGTTCACATACTCATAGTGGACCATTTCGCACCTAAGGTTAACGCGGCCAGGCTCACCTGTGTGCAGTTTGCTGTCGCAGGTTTCATAAGCCTTATAGTATCTCTTATAGTCGAGGATAACACATTTGCTGCGGCGGTTGCCTGTGCGCCAAGCCTGCTTTATACCGGCATCATGTCATGCGGCGTCGGATTTACACTGCAGGTAGTAGGCCAGAAAAACGCAAACCCTACAACAGCATCTATACTGATGAGTATGGAATCCGTATTCGGAGCACTGGCGGGATTTATATTCCTTAATGAGACAATGACAGGAAGAGAGCTTGCAGGCTGCGCTCTGATGATGACCGCGGTTATAATTGCGCAGCTTCCGACGCTGAATCGCAAAAAAGCACAGCAATGTTAATTTGCGTTGCTTGCGCAATTTACCTTATCTGTGATACTCTTTTGTTACAGTAAGGAAGTAAGATATAAATGCTTGGAGAGAACATAAAAACCCTGAGAAAACAAAGGGGAATGTCGCAGGAGATAATGGCTCAGCAGCTTAATGTTGTGCGCCAGACGGTTTCAAAATGGGAGCAGGGGGTTTCGGTTCCCGATGCGCAGATGCTGACAAGGATAGCGGAGATGTTTGAAGTACCTGTAAGCAAACTTCTCGGAGAGAGCATAGAAGCAAAAGCTGATACCGATGAAATAGCCGCCCAGCTTGCAATTCTGAACCAACAGCTTGCGGCAAAAACAAAGAGAAACAAAATAATAATCAAAATTCTGCTTGCGGTAGTTGCAGGAATTATACTTGTGTATGCAGCGCTGATAATACTGTTTGGCATAAACCCGGCAGCGCATAAAATCACAGGCTCCGCAGACGGGAATACTGTTACAACACTTGACTGCCGGCTTGACGGACAGCGGTATATATACAGTATTGTATATGATGAGCAGGGCAGTGTTACAGCTGTGGATAAAACCGCAGACTCAGAAGCAGAAAGCCTTGATGATGACCCCGCAGACTCAGATGATTACGAGAATGCAGAGGAGCTGATTGCGCAGATTGAGAAATATTTTGAAGATAACGGAGGGAGCAGTGAACGTACAGACAGGAACGATTAAAAGTATTGCAAACCCGTTACTCATAATT
>CAVJEY010000026.1:0-16097 GCA_963648745.1 Christensenellaceae bacterium Phil1 | reverse complement strand
GTTCTCTTTTGAGGGAGTGCCAACCTTCATCGACAGAGACAGGCAGACTGTTTCACAAGGCGTTCCTGATCCTCATTTTGCAGACATCAGCAAAACAAACTACAGCGCACTGTGGACATCAGAAGCATACAGAAAATTAAAGGTAATGCAAAACGCCGCAGAATTAAAAGCGCTTGAAGCGGAAGAAAAAACACAGCTTGCAGAAAAAGAATTTCTGCGCGTTGAACAGCTCAAGCGTGCGCATATTATGAAGCTTATACAAAAAAATCTTGCTGATGACAGCGACCTTGATGAGCTTGACGAAAATGTTGAGACTGAAAAACAGGCGACTCCCGGCAAAAAATCACTTTATAAAAAAATGCGCTCAGCCTACAGAAAAATCGTTATACAGGCTCCTGCAAACCGCAAGGCTCTGAAACTCAAATACGGAAGAATGTTATACAGACTTTTTTACAGAAACAAAAATATCTGATTAAAACTTCAGGCTGTGATTAATATAATCACAGCCTGTTTACCTGTTATCTTTCTTTTTTGTCGATTAATATAAGTTCCGCGCTCAGCCCCGACAGATTTGACGAAAGGCTCAGCGTGTCTGAAACCGTCAGATCCCCAAACTCCACAAACGGCAAAGTTCTCCAGTTGTTCAAAAGCGCATTTCTCTTGCTTGGCACCACCTGACCGGCATTATCCTCATATGCCACAATTATGTTCTCTCTTGTCAGCCTGTATCTTGAAATCTTAAACTCTCCTGAAATCCCCGAACATCTTATCAGAAACTCCACATTGTCGGTATAATTCAAAATAGCCTTTAGGTCATCTGCCCTGCCCCTGGATTCGTTGAATTCTTCCTTGAGCTTGTCATTAAAGTTATATACCAGAATGCTCAGGCTCCTGACCTCTTCAGGGTATTTGGCCGATGTGGTGATTATATAGTTGTCACCCGATGCAACAATCTGCTCTCTGAGGCTCTTGATAAGGTTGTACGGTCTTGCGATGAATTTAAGGTTTTCGCCTTTTAGAAACTCCTCTACACTCTGATTCTGATTCTTGTTTACAATGCCGAACTGGCTGTTGTAAATATTGACATCAATAATAACAGGCTTTGCTGCGCTGTTTTTCATATAGTCGCTGTATACGCCTCTTACCTGAGTTCTGAGAGCCTCCTCTATTTCATTAGGCGCGGATCGTTCGTAATTGGCTATAACCTCTCTGCCGCTTACCTTACCTGCATATTTTTTGCGGTATTCTAACGGGTGCATACCAAACCATGTTTCAAAGTGCTTGATATAGTATCTGACCGCCGAAAATCCTGTTTCCTCCGCAATGGCTCCGATTTTTTTGTTGGTGCCAAGCAGCAGTTTTTCTGATTCCTCAACTCTGATATAGCTCAAAAGCTCCTGAAAGCTCAGCCCTGTAGCCTCCCTTATAACATGGGAGAGATAATATATGCTGAGATGCTCTCTGTCTGCTATTTCGCCCAGCGTCAGCTTGCGGCTGTAGTTTTCGTACATATAGTCTGTAATTCTGTTGAGTCTGCCGGAAAGAATTTTGTTGCCTTTGTTTCTGACCTCGTTGACAAACCGTCCGTCTTCCATTACGAAGTACTGGAAATCCGAAATCAGGCAGGCTATAAGATTGTGAGTGGTTTCGATTACCTTGTGCTCGTAGCCGTAGCCTTTCTGGAGTATCTCCATCATAATTTTGGCAAGAAGATTTCTGAGCACCTCAAGGCTTTCGTCGCTGTCATCCTCCATATCTGTAACAAAGAAAGAGTTCCTGAGATTGTCATAATAGCGTGAGAAGTATGAGAGATCAAGCTGCAGCATCATAACCATATTGTCCTCGTCTGTCGCCGTAAAGCTGTGAATCTCTCTGTCATTGAATATATAGATGTCACCCTGCTTCATCAGATATTCGTAATGACCGTTTTTGAGATGGATGCTTCCTTTAAGAATATACACTATCTCAATATCATCGTGAAAATGTATAGGATATTCCCGTATGTTTCCCACCACGACGTTGACCGGGAGTTCATCTTTATAGAAGTTTTTTTCTTTTAACATTTTTGTTTCCTCGTTTTGTTTTTTAACGTTTTATCCTCAATTGTTTTCGATGTAATTTTTAATTCCGCTA
This sequence comes from Christensenellaceae bacterium Phil1, assembly GCA_963648745.1. Lineage (GTDB taxonomy): Bacteria > Bacillota > Clostridia > Peptostreptococcales > Anaerovoracaceae > UMGS973. The sequence continues at coordinate 13,964 of CAVJEY010000026.1, read as the reverse complement.
TATATGTTTTTTGCCAGTCTGTTCTGATATTCTTCTGTTCTGAGCAGCTGCGACTCCTCACGGTTTGATAAAAACCCGCATTCGGCGATAACAGTAGGCACTCTGACCTGCTGCAGTATCAGCACATCGGATTTGGCCATTGCCTTTCGCCTGTTTCCCATCTGCTCCTGAATGCACTCCGCAAGCTCTCTGCCTGCTTCGGAGCCTTCGGCATAAAACACCTGCGCTCCTCTGACGCTTCTGTCTGCCGTAAAGCTGTTAAGATGTATGCTCACGACAGCATCTGCCGCAGAACTGTCAAATATCTGTTTTCGTTTTTTTAGATCTTCGGTCTTTTTGCTTCTGATTGTGCTGCTGCTCTCAGAATAAAGACCTGTATCTTCCTCCCTTGTCATAATGATATTCCAGCCGTCACCGGCTGCAAGCTCTTTGAGTTTAAGAGCTATACTCAGATTGATGTTTTTTTCCGGAGTACCGTCATCAGCCTCGGCTCCGCCGTCAATACCGCCGTGTCCGGGGTCGATTACAATTGTAACCGTTGACCTGCCGGCGGCAGTATCTGCTGCCTGTCCTGTATATAACAGTAATCCTGCCAAAAGAGCAATCAATATGCCGGATGCAATTAAAATCAGGTATTTTGGCTTCATAGGCACCTCCCTGCTTCATATATATGAAACCCATCCGCACCTTAGTACCTCAAATCTAACCATGCATCTACAGCAAATTTGTACTTTTTTATTTATTATATACTATTTCGGCGCATTTGTGCTATACTATTTTTAATAAATTCAAGGAGTTTTTTATGAATACTGTAAGACTTTATCAAAAAAATGTATATTTGAGGGAATTTAATGCAAAAATCACCTCTCTCAGCAGAGAGGGCAATGATATTATCATAACTCTCGATCAGACGGCATTTTTCCCGACAGGCGGCGGCCAGAGCTGCGACAGAGGTAATATTTCGGGATTTGAAGTCACCGATGTATATGAAAACGAAGGTGATATTTTTCACCGACTAAACGGAGATTCTGCTGACAATACACTAAGCGAAGGTGATGCAGTTTCGGGCCGGATAGACTGGGAGCACAGATTTGACAATATGCAGCGCCACTGCGGAGAGCATATACTTTCGGGAATGTTTTTCAGAGAGTACGGCGGCGTCAACCGCGGCTTTCACATGGGTGATGAATATATGACCATAGATATAAGTCTTGAGGAAAAACCCGAATACAAAGAGATAACATGGGAAATGGCGCAGCACGCTGAGCTTTGCACAAACGAGGCGATATGGGCCAACGCCCCCGTTATAACGCGCCATTTTGACAAAAGAGAGGAAGCCGAAAACCTGCCTCTGCGAAAAGCGCTGGCATTTGATGAGGATATAACAATAGTATGTGTGGGAAGCACAGACAATCCGTCTGACTGTGTGGCCTGCTGCGGCACTCACCCCTCTTCCGCAGGTCAGGTGGGACTTGTCAAGCTCTACAAGGTGGAGCCGAACAAGGGAATGTTCCGCATATATTTTGAAGCCGGAAAACGCGCTCTTATGGACTATGACAAAAAACACAACATACTCACAGAGCTTGGCGGCAGATACTCCGCAGGCACCGACGATCTTATGGATAAAATCAGAATACACGAGGACAAGCAAAAAGAGCTTCGCTCCGATTTCTTTGCTCTAAGGCAAACCGTAATCAGAAACAAAGCCGTGGAAATATCAGATGAAATAAACGACGGCAATGTGCATACATATAATTTCCCTGAGTTTAAGACAGACGATCTCAGAAACCTCGCAAAGCATCTTGATTTTGCAGGCTGCAGACTTGCTGTGTTCTGCGACGAGCATACCGGAACGGCTCTTGTATACTCAAACGGCAAGGTTGACTGCGGCAGGCTGATTAAGGACAATGCTCCTGTTTTCGGCGGCAGGGGCGGCGGCAGAGCAGATAACGCACAGGCTAAATTTGACAGCATCGAAAACATGAAACTGTTTGCGGACGCAGCAGAAAAACTACTGAGGTAAACACACTTATGAAAACCTGTTCAATAATATCGTTTATAGAAAACAACCCGGAAAAGCTGCTTGGCAGAACAGATAAAAATTCATATATAATCTGCGCCGACAACGGTTATGCCCATGCAAAAAAATGCGGCATCACTCCCGACCTTATCATCGGCGATTTTGACTCCTACAAAGGCGCTCTGCCCGGAGATGTCCCTGTAATCACCGTACCATCTGAAAAAGACGATACGGATACGGGGCTTTGCATATCCTGCGCCATAGAGCGCGGCTTTGAGGATATTACAATATACGGAGGACTTGGAGGCAGGCTCGATCATACGGTGGCAAATCTGCAGCTTATCGCATCAGCCGCCGAAAAAGGCGTCAGCATACGCCTTTTGGATGAGTCAGACGAGGTATATGCAGTATGCTGCGGCAGCATAGAAATTCCCCGCAGAGAAAACTGCTATATATCCGTATTTTCGTTTTCGGACAGAGCGGAGGGAGTATCGGAAACCGGAGTCAAATATCTGCTTGACAACGCAACCCTGTCGGGCGGCTTTCCTCTCGGAGTAAGCAATGAATTTGCAGCGGATACCGCTGTAATATCTGTCCGCAAAGGAACCCTGATTGTCATAGTTTCTTACGAAAAATCCGCATAGGCTATTGACAAACGCAAATTAAGTGGTAGAATTCTATCTGTTAACAATATTTTAATGCTAGGGGAGCAATTGCTGAGATTAACCTTTACGGTTTATACCCTCAGGACCTGACCCGGATAATACCGGCGTAGGCAAGCATATCTTGAGTCTATCTTCTCAGGATTATTTACGTTCCCCTCCTGGACATCAAGGAGGTTTTTTTATGTCTTATGATAATCTTCAGGGATTCTTTGAATCCACAGCAGGACAGATAATATCTGTCGCAGTACTGGTAATTCTTTTTGTCGGCGTACTTCTGTCGGGCAAAAACCAGAAAACAACCACAAAAACAATGGTTGTTTCGGCGCTTTTGGTGGCGCTGTCCATAGTTCTCAGCCAGATTACTATTTATTCGTTCCCTCAGGGCGGCTCAGTATCGCTGTTTGGAATGTTACCTATAGTAATATGCGCTTATTTTTTCGGCACAAGACGCGCTGTAATGTGCGGTATGTGTATCGGTATGATAGACCTTATTTTCAAGCCGTATGTAATACACCCGCTGCAGCTGCTGCTTGACTACCCGCTTGCATTTGGCGCACTGGGGTTTGCCGGAATCATATTTATGTTCAAAAAAGACGGCCTCATCCCAGCATATCTGTTTGGTGTGCTGTGCAGATACATATGCTCCGTAATTTCAGGTGTTGTATTTTTTGGCGCATATGCACCGGACGGATTTTCGGCGCTCACATGGTCACTGTGGTACAATGTGCTGTATATGGGCGTAGAGGCTGCAGGCACAGTAATCCTGCTTCTGATACCGTCTGTGCGAAGCTCACTGAAACGAATAAAAACACAGCTGCAGGTCTAGCCTGCAGCTTTTGCTATTTCATCTCCGTCAGATGCCTGTGATATCTTGCCGGCATCATATTGCGCTGGCATTTCGGATTTGTCCGCTCTCTGATGGCTGTGGTTTCAAAATATTTTTTCCAGAGCCTCTGATACTTTTTTTCATCACTGCAAAGCTCCGGCAGCTCCTCTCCCGTAAAATATGTGAGATACCATATACCGCCCGAAGCAACCACCGCCCTGTTTCTTCTGATATCGTGAATTATGAACGGGTTGTTTTTGAGGCGATCCGAAAAATGGTCTGCAAGCAGCTCCAGAACCTGATAATCAGGCTCAATCACACTGTAGGCTATACCTCCTTCAAGATATGAAAATCTGACAAGCCCCTCAAGCCTGTGCACTTCATTTGCCACCTGTCTGTCAAGCTGCTGAAACTCATATACAATGGGGTTTGCGTGCAGCTTCCATACATCGCTTCCTCTGACAAATCCAAGCCGTATATAGCTTAAAATTATCATTTCCCTGTCTGCGGCATCAGATAAAAACACTCTGTATATCCTGCGAAGGTCGCAGGCCGTAAGCTTTGATTCCAAAGCCCTGTATACCCGCTCTGCAAGCGTCTCATCAGTCTGTACCGAAAAAACCTGCCTCATAAGCTGCTGCTGATATTCGCCCTCTTTGTATATGCCTGAGGCCTTGTCTGTGTAGTAATGATGATACACACAGGTAAGAAGGCCCTCAAAGCTTCCGTCATACAGATAATCCATTGAAACCTCCTCCCGGAAGCGCCGCAGGCCCGCTTCCAAACAAAGACATCTGGATACCGTTTTCGATGCCGAGTATCTGCTCCCTGATATATCCGGGCTCCATATTGCTTTCACCGTAATATCTGCCGGAGCAGGTAAGAAAATATCTGGCCCGTTTCAGGACCACTCCCATTTTTTTGAGATCCTCATATTTAACAGCCGCAAGCTTTCGCTGCCTCACTATGCGAAGCGCTGACACATTGCCGATGCCCGGTATTCTGAGAATCTCGCTAAGGGGCGCTCTGTTGATTTCAACAGGAAACCTGTCCATATTGCGCAGCGCCCACGATATCTTGGGATCCAGTTCAGGATCCAGATCAGGATATTGCTCTGTAAGAAGCTCATCTGCCCCGAATCCGTAAAATCTGAGCAGCCAGTCGGCCTGATAGAGCCTGTGCTCTCTGGCAAGCTGAGGCGCTCTCTCCGGCAGCAGTGCCGATTTGACCACAGGTATATAGGCGCTGTAATATACTCTTTTCATCTTGAATGTATGATAAAGGCTCTCTGTAAGACGTATAATCTACCTGTCTGTCTCACCTGAGGCTCCCACAATCATCTGCGTTGTCTGCCCCGCCGGAGCAAATGCCTCCCGCATACCTGCCTGTCTCATAATTCCCTGATGCTCCTCACCTGTAGCCGGCAATTTACCTCCTCGAAGCTTCAGGTCGGAAATATAGTTCTCAGGTGTGTTCAGATTCCTGCCCTTAAACATAGTACCCGGCCCTGCCAGAGAATTTCGCTCAATCAGAGTATTGGTAATCTGTCTCATAGGCGAGAATATCTCTTTGGGCTTCTTTTGTGGTGCTAAAAGAAGCAGGGATTTTTCGGTGGGAAACTCCATATTGACGCTGAGCCTGTCTGCAAGCAGGCCTATGCGATGCACAAGAGCCTCATCTGTACCGGGTATGATTTTGGCGTGTATATATCCTGCAAAGCCCTTGTCATAGCGCAGTATCTGCAGGCATTTTATCAGTTTTTCGCAGGTGTAGTCAGGCGATCTCTCCACTGCAGAGGAAACAAACAGGCCCTCTATATAGTTGCGTTTGTAAAACTCTATGGTAAGCTCCGCAAGCTCAGACGGCTCAAAAGAAGCCCTCTGAGCATCGGCACTTCTCCTGCTGGCGCAGTATTCGCAGTCATACACGCAGGCATTTGACATAAGCACTTTGAGCAGAGATATGCATCTGCCGTCCGCAGACCAGCTGTGGCATATCCCTGCAGCCGCTGCGCTGCCTATAGTGCCTCTGTTTTTCCTGTCCACACCGCTGCTGGAACAGGAAACATCGTATTTGGCGCTGTCTGCCAGTATTTTGAGCTTCTCGTATATGTCCAAGACCTCACCTCCTTTGTTCATACAGCCATTATACTCACAAAATGCAAGTTTGTAAACATATGTTTGTATTTTTCTTATGAATTGTTGCATATACTACAGTCATTCCCTTGTTTTTGAGATATACTTGTAATATAATATAGGTATCTTTTGAAGGTTTTCAGTTAAACTAACCTTAACGGAGGCTATTTGAATGAAAGTATCATTAAACCAAAACGAAGAAGTCGTAAAAACAGTAAAAGAAGGACTGAAGCGCACAGGCGGCTACTGCCCCTGCAAGCTGCAGAGGACAGAGGACAACCTCTGTATGTGCAAGGAGTTCAAAGAGCAGATAGCAGACCCTGATTTTGAAGGGTACTGTCACTGTATGCTCTACTACAAATCACTTTAGCAAGGAGAAAAAATCATGTCAGAATTAGTAATTACAAAAGATAATTTTGAAAAAGAGGTACTAGGCTCGGATATCCCTGTACTGCTTGATTTCTGGGCAGTATGGTGCGGCCCGTGCCGTATGCTGGCTCCGGCTGTTTCTGAAATCGCAGAGGAATACAGCGGCAGAGTCAAAGTCGGCAAGGTCAATGTAGACGAGCAGCCTGCTCTTGCCATGAAATTCAATATCACCAGTATTCCGACTGTGATGGTGTTCAAAAACGGCGAAGTGGCAGCAACCTCTGTAGGCTACTGCTCTAAGGAGCAGCTTGAGGATATGATAAAATAGCACCGCAGGGTGCTATTTTATCAGTGTTTCAATATCTTCTCATTCTCTCCATAACTATGGATTTGAGCCTGACATTTTTGTCTTTGACAAGGCACAGCGGCGGAAACAGCACACACCACCAGTTTTCTCCCTGCCCTTTCCCTATCGTTATATTAAGTGCCTCATAGTTGCCGGCGGGAAATATCATATCGCCGTAGTTTTTCTCTTTAATCCATCTGACTCCAAGCTGCACATCTATATCGTAATCATACCCGTTTTGAGCTATTACTGCCTTGGCCGTCTCTGCAAGCTCCTGCCTGTGCCCCGTCAGAAACAGTCTTGTTTCATCTATGTTCTTACTGTTTCCGGTATACCGGCTTACATACTCCAGAATCTCATCTCTCACTTTGAGCTTCAGTTTCTGATCCTCCGGGGAATTGCTGTTTGCAATTACGTGCATGCGGATAATTCCCGGATGCTCGTTCCAGCCCGTATAGACGCTGCAGGTATCACCCCTGCAGGCAAGGGCAAGTATTATCTGCGCCGCAAGCACTGCAGCAAACAGAATTATGTATCTGTATTTGAGTTTTTCTTCTGTATTCATCAACAATCAGTACCTCTCTTTCGCTGTATATACTGATTATTGACAGGCAAAGCTTTATATATACTATCTTACCACCAGCAGTTTTTTGCCTGCCTCAAGGCTGTCTGCTTCAACTTCGTTTATGACTCTGATTCTCTCGACTGTGGTTCTGTATTTCTTGGCAATATCCCACAGGCAGTCGCCTTTTTGAGTGATATAAAGCACCATCGCAGGACCTTTTTTGTCCGGCTGCTCTGTTTCAAGCAGGCACAGATTTTTCATAAGCTTCAGTTCTTTTGTTTCCATAACCTCTGCCGATGCAGATATGCTTCCTCTTATCTCAATCTGTTTTCCGTTAATCATATCAAAGCGCAGCTCTCTCACGGCTCCCGCGACATTTATTTCCATTCCCTCCTCTGCGCCTGCAATATCAATGGTTTCTCTGAACGGCAGATCCTTTGATATTGAAAACGGTTTGTCTGTTTTTGCCTCCGGCATACACAAAAGTTTTACGGTCAGAATGCCCTCTATGACTGCTCTGCCTTTTTCGGGCGCTGCCGACAGGTTCCTTATTTTGCCTGACAGGTATATGACATCGCTTATCTCCGCTTCAGGCGACATAACGGTTTCTCTTACATTTATGTCTGTCACGCCGCTGCCCTTCATAACCCTGCTTCTGACCTTTGCCATGTCATAGGTTATTTCTTTTTCTCTGTGGTATATGTCCGCCACCATACTCTTGGTAACGTTTTTGCAGACGTCAATAGATGTTATTACAGAGCCTTCCATTACAAAGCCCGCCTGCGCCTCGTTTTCGTCCGCAATCCTTATTTTCAGGTCTTTTTCTTCAAATGAAACTCTGCTTCCGCTATATTCTTCTGTCCCTTCAAGAGGTATGAACTGGGTAAATTCGCAGCTGCCCTGATAAAGCTTTGGCACAAATTCCGTCTGCTCTTCTGCCTCCAGCTTTGCAAGATAAAGCACGCTGCAGGCTGCCGATGCGTTTATTACCGCTTTTTCTCCTGTAATCTGCCTGTGGTTTTCCGCAATATTTATATCGTATTTGAGTATTTTTTCAGGCGCTGCACCTGTTTCTTTAATCGGCAGCACCTCAGTAATATCTATAATGTCTCTTTTGCCTGCGGCTATATCCGTAACTGTTACATCCTCTTTTAATATCTGCACCGACTCGCCTCTGATGCCCTCAAATATCTCAAGCTCCATATCCTTGTATTCTTTCATATTAAGAGCGATTGTAACCTTGGCTCTGAATTTTCTCTCGTTTATTACCGTATAGTCGACTTTTTCAACCTGAGGCTGTATGCTCATTCTGGAGTATGGCTCTGCGTTTACGGTCCAGTCCGCCTTGAAGGGTACAGATGATCTTATCGTTACAAGAGGCTCGTTTTCAGCTGCTTTTTCGGGCAGGTATACTGTCTGCAGCACCACTTCTCCGTCTGCCGACAGGGTTTCCTCTCCGCTCTGACCTGTCTGTATTTCTTTTTCGGAGATTTTCACCGCAGCATCCATTGTCAGCACCGACAGAAGGTCGGGCTTTACATCGGGAACCAGTATATCCTCCTCTATGTATACTCTTTCGGGCATCTTATCTCTTACATCTGTGATTTTCATCTTTGAAAACGAGGAATTCTGCGAAAGCGGAATAATTTTTACCGTTTCTTTTTTCTTTCTGGCTTCCGGTTCTTCTTTTGCTTCTTCCATGGATTCAGGCTCTGCCGGCTCCGGTTCCTGTTCGGGTTCTGCCGGCTCTGACTTTTCGTATTCCTCTGCTGACGGAGAGGTGTCCTTTTCCTCGCCATACAGAAGTCTGTCATAGGGTGTGGGGTCAAAGCCGTCTCCCTGCTCCTCCGGCTCCTTTGCAGGTCTTAATGCAAATTCAGGTATATTGTCTTCATATGACATAAGTACATCCTCCTCATATATATACTCATATATATTATTAGAGAAGCTTTTGTTTTATGCATACAAAAAACAGTCTGTCATCAAAACCAGACTGTTTCGCCGTTACCTGTCAAACTCCCTCGCTTATTACAAGCTCTTTGAGTCTTTGGATATGTATATCCGCCGCATCTCTTGCCGCCTCCGCGTCACCTGCGACTATGGCTTTGTATATAGCCTCATGCTCCGAAGGCATATCCTCTGCTCTCTTGAAGTCGCTGTAATACAGATATCTGAATCTCAGCACAAGCTCCTGCAGCTGCTCTATCATCTGGAGCAGCACATGGTTGTTGCTTGCTTCGACAATTATTCTGTGAAATCTCGTGTCGCTTTTGATCATGGCCGCCATATCGCCGTCGGCAACGGCCTGATCGTAATTGCAGGATACGTTGTGAAGCTCCTCCTGAACTTCTTTTGTCATTCGCTGTGCCGCAAAGAATGCCGCAAGCCCTTCAAGGTTCTGCCGGACTTCAAGTATGTCAACCATATCCTTGACTGAAATCTGTGATGCATATGCACCGCGCCTTGGCTCTATCGTAACAAGGCCTTCTTTTTCGAGCTGCCTGATGGCCTCTCTTATGGGTGTTCTGCTTACGCCCATGTCTTCTGCAAGATCCACTTCCATCATTCTTGTTCCCGGAACAATTTTGCCTGTAAGTATCTGCATTTTCAGTTCTTCGTACACAATTTCCCGAAGAGGTCTGTGATTTTGAATGTCAAAATTCAGCATAATATACCTCCTAGCCTATATTAATATATTAAAGAGTCGTTCTTGTCAGGAAAGTCTCTCTGTTTACTTGTTTCATACGGTCTGCCGCCGCCTGCGCATGAGCTTTTGAATCAGCCATGCATATAACAGTCGGGCCGCTGCCGCTCATAAGAACTGTATCTATCCCCTCACATTGTATTGCTATGTTCTTTGTATCCACAATGCAATTGTACTTTTTTAATGTATAAAATTCAAGTACATTTATCATATTTTTTTTAATTAAACGGATATTTTTTTCTTCAAGCCCTCTGATAAGCTCTGCAATATCAGGCCTGCCGGTAATCTCAACTCCGTCTATCCCCCGATATACCTCTCTGGTGGAAACTCCAATCGGCGGCTTGCTCAAAACAATATTGCTGTGCAAGGCGGGAAGGGGTCTGAGTTTTGTGCCGTCATAGCCCGCATATGCGCAGGTTGAAGCCATCGGGTCGTTTCTGATGGCCTCATCCAGCGCTTTGTTGCATCTTGCCTGTCCCATTATTGTAAACGGCACATCCGCACCCAGGGCTTTGCCCTCCTCCATAAGCTGCTCAAGAGAAAGACCAAGTCCCCAGATTCTGTTAAGAGCGTGAATCACGGCGCCTGCATTGCTGCTGCCTCCTGCAAGGCCTGCAGCCACAGGTATGTTTTTTTTGATATCGATTCTGATTGTTCCGTTTTTGGAGCCGCCGTATTTTTGCGCCATAGCGGCGGCCGCTCTGTATGCAAGATTTCTGTTATCCTTTGGCAGATACGCTCTGTTGGTATTAAGCAGTATGTCAATGCCGCCGCTGTTTCTTCCAAACCATCTGACAAGAACCTCGTCGTGAAGCTCCACCTGCTGCATTATCATCTCCACCTCGTGGTAGCCGTTTTCGAGAAGCCCTGTAACGTCTATTGCCAGATTTATTTTGGCATAGGCCTTAATCCTTATGCTGTTCATAAATTCACTCCATCTAAAAGCGGACGATGTCAAGACCGCCCGCTGCTGTAGTTTCTATTTTTTCTTTTTGCCCTTGTGCTTTGGATTTGTTGTTCCCGCCGCTCTCTTTGCCGCTTCTTCGGCAACTTTTTGCTCCGCAAGGGCTTTCCTGCCTGTCACATATGTGCTTCCGCCTTCTGAAACAGGTCTCGGACGTGAAACTCTTTTTCTTCCTGCCGCAGCAAGCTTTGCTTCTTCCTCTGCTATCCTCGCCTCTTCTTTTTCTCTTGCTTTTGCCTCTTCTTCGGCCGCCTTTGCTTCCTTTGCGGCTTTTTTGGCTTTGGCTTTTTCGTCCTTTGCCACTATTTCCTCAACAGATTTGCCTGTTCTCTTCGCTTCTTTGTAAGGGTTTACTTTTTCTTCTTTTTTAGGGTTCTTCTCTGCTTCTTTTTTGGCGCCTCTCATTGTGAAGAATATCATAACCGCTATCATCGCAACCATCATAAGCATATTAACCGTATTGGCCTTGCTCTGGTTTACGGTTGTAAAGCTGATGTCGCTCTCCGCAAGAGCCTTCTCCGAAAGAGTGTCTCCCGATGCGGATACAAGATTTTCGTCTATGTGCAGCGTATATGTCATTTCCTGCTGAACCTCATAATCCGAGGTTGTATCTTCAAGTACCAGTACCTGATTTTCGTAACCCTTCTTGCTGTTGAATACTACGATAATCGGAATTTCCTTGCCTTTTTCGTCTGTGATGCTGAAGCATTTTTCGTTAGCTTCGTTGTATTTTTTGGAGTACATATCCTGATTGAAATACAGCTTCACACCCAGATTGTCCTTGGCCATGCCTGTATCTCCGTCTTTTGGATTTGATAAATCAACCTGCAGATTACCGGCAAAGCACGGCACTACAGACATCATTACAATCAGCAGGCAAATACTCAATATTGCACTTATTTTTTTCATTACTACAAGTCCTCCGATTTCTTCTTTCTTTTTTCTCTGAAAAAATTCCTGATTATGCTCCGGCATTCGTCCTGCATAATTCCTGTTTCCATTTCTATATAATGGTTAAGTCGCTCCTCCTGAATCACATTCATTACAGACCCGCAGGCTCCTGCCTTGGGATCCATGGCGCCTATGTAAACTTTCTCAATTCTTGAAAGCACCATAGCGCCTGCGCACATGGCGCACGGCTCTATCGTGACATAAAGATCACAGCCGATAAGCCTCCAGCCTCCTATGGCCTGTGCTGCAGCCCGCAGCGCCACAATCTCGGCGTGAGCCGTAGGGTCTTTGAGCTGTCCTACCATATTGTGACCTCTGGCTATGATTTGTCCATCTTTCACTATGACTGCACCGATAGGCACCTCGCCCTCGCTATATGCTATTTTTGCTTCATTAAGAGCTTCTGACATAAACTTTTCCATACACTGATTAATCGTATCATATTTCTTGCTCAAGTGCAATCTGAAAAACTCTATATTTCCTCAATTTCTCCATTGTTTTTGTTTATTGCGCATATCCAGTATCCGTAGGCTTCTTTTTCGTCTGCAATTTCCTCCGCGCCTGCAACAGGCTGCCACAGCGTAAATCCCGACCTTCCCTGTTCAGGCTGTTCTGCTCTCAGTTTTCTTCCCGGCACGCCTATGTAATAGTAATTGTCTGCTCCGGCAAATATAAAGTGTCTGTATCTGCTGCAAAGGGCTGCGGCCTGAGCCGAAAGCACAGGCATTCTCGCAGTGTTTACAACCTTTTTCCACGAGCAGTCAAGAACGCTTTTGGCAAACGGCCTGACATCCTCATAAAAAGACAGGTTCTCCGCTATTTTGCTGCAGCTTTCCGCAAGAAATTCTCTGTAATAGCTGCTGTAGGTTCTTTTGTTTTCGTTTTTCAGGATCTTTGCCGGTTTCTCGCCGTCGAAGCTGCCTTTTGCCACAGGCCTCAGCGGCTCTCTGCCGTCATCAAGAGAAACGGCTGCAATCACAGCTATTGAATAGTCTCTCAGTTCATTGCCTGCTCCGTCGGCGTTTTCGGGAGTAAACCTAAAATATCCTCTGCCGTCCCCATCCTCTGTCACATTTATGTCTCCGACCACCATATATATTGTTTTCTCTTTTTTTCTTCCGAAAAATATCAGCTTGTAGGCATATATGCTGCTGTAAAGCAGGTTTTTTATGTCGGCTTTTATGGCTCCCCTGCCGTTGCCTGTTTCTATCCTTATAACGCCGCCCACCCTGTCTTTTTCATCGTTTGCAAAGGAGTGGTTTTCCTCCTCCATCATCACATATGTTTTTTCATATTTTATATAGTCCATTTTTACCCCGCCTTGCTTTATATATATTTTTTTAGTATTATGTATATGTTTACAGACCCCTACCTATTCTAAAAGGAGACCGCTTATGGCTTTGGATATTTTTTTCACCCTTATACTGCTGTGCTCTGTGGCACTTGGCATCAGAAGCGGATTTTTAGCTGCTGTTTTTCATACCTGCGGCTGGCTTGCCGCTGTGATATGCGGCTTTGTTTTTAATTCGGAAGCACAGGATCTGCTTTCGGCACGCACTCATATATATGAAAGTATCAGAGAGAGCATATCGCAGAAATTCAGCGAAACCATAAGTGATGCCCTCCCTGTTCCCGACGGGTTTTCGGATATTTTGGGCTATGCAGCAGAGCCTGCTGTCACTGCTACCGCAGATGCTTTGTACAGCACCGTATGTTTTGTGCTTACGGTTGCTGCTGTCATGCTTGTTCTGTATGTTTTTCTCCGTATTTTTTCAAAAAAATATTCAGGAGGGCTGCTGGGATTTACTGACGGGCTGCTTGGCGGACTTGTCGGAATTATAAGGGGGATTGTGCTGGTGCTGCTTGCCTGTGTGCTGCTGTTTCCTGCGCTTTCGCTTATGTCGCCGGGGCTTGCAGACTCTGCGGCTTCAGGTCTGGAAAGCTCGCATTTTGCACTATATATATATGAAAACAATCCTTTTGCCGAAATTCTGGATAATATGTCTGCTATGCATATCGGAGACCTTCTTAGCAGATAATATACGAAAAAGACAGGAGGTAATTATATGTTTGAACTTGCACCGTTCTGGAAAAAAGACAGCGAGCTTTCGTCGTGGTTTGGCGATTTCAGTTTTTCGGGCAGCCATTTCAGAACCGACATCAGGGACAACGGCAGGGAAATAGTATTAAAATCAGATCTGCCCGGATTCAAAAGAGAGGATATCGAGGTAAAGACAGATAACAATTTTCTTACGGTCACAGCCGAAAGATGCTACGGCAAAGACAATGACAGAAGCGAAGGCGAGTATGTGAGAAGAGAAAGGTTCTACGGCAGATTCTCAAGAAGCTTCAATATCTCAGGAATCGACAGAGAAAAAATATCAGGCTCCTACAAAGACGGAGTGCTGACGCTGACTCT
>CAVJEY010000025.1:0-16285 GCA_963648745.1 Christensenellaceae bacterium Phil1 | reverse complement strand
ATTAATGTTATTTTATAATAACACGTCCATATATTGTATAGTTATATATTACCATCGCATAGATAACCTGTCAATACTTTTTATGTTATTTTTTAGTAATATATTTTTATTATCCCAAAACAATTTAAAACTTACATCATTTTGGCACCTTGTTCATGTTATTTTCTATCCCCCTGTACTCATTGCGATCACTGTGCACAGGAGTTTCTATCAGAGACTTTGGTGTGCAAAATACCTTTATCAGGGTATTTATTACAGCTTTGCTGTTTCCTCTTTTTTAAGAAATTCACCTTTCACCGCATTATTATACTTTTATTATTGCAATGTATTCTAAAGGATGTATTAACCATTTTGAATATTACTTATAATCGGAGAAGAAATTACATATAAGCAAAAATATTTTTTTGGGGAGGTTTATATATGGCAGAAATTAAAGGTTTTAATGTTGTGGCAAAAATGCTCAAAGACGCAGGCGTTGAATGCGTATTCACAATCACAGGAGGTCATATTACTTTTTTATGGCCTGAATTTGAAAAGCTTGGAATAAAGGTTCACGCTGTAAGCCACGAAAGTATGGCATCATATGCAGCAATGGGCTATGCGCAGGCATCGGGAAAAATGGGTGTCGTAATAGCTACTGCAGGTCCGGGAGTTACACATGCCATTACAGGTATTGTGGATTCAAACATATATGATGCACCGGTACTGTTTATAGGCGGCGCAGCACCTGCATCCCAGAATCTTGCGGAGCAGCTTCAGGAATATGATACACTTGCAGTTGTAAAGCCTTGCACCAAATATGCAAGAAGATGCGAGAACGCCAATCAGATTGCCAATTATCTTTCGGTCTGCATCAGACATTGTCAGGGCTTCAATCCGGGACCTGTATATCTTGAAATACCTTCAGATGTGCTTCAGGTTCAGGATGTGGATGAGAAAAGCCTTGTTTACCCTGTAAACTATGTTGCAAACAGAAGAACAGGAGCAGCTCCTGAGGTTGTAGAGGAAATTGCTGATATGATTATTTCAGCAAAGAAGCCTGCAATGCTTATCGGTGAGGGCGTACAGTACGGAGCAAGAGATATGACAGCTTTCAGAGAACTGGCTGAATACCTTAAAATACCTACAAGCACACTTCTTACAAACAAGGGCAAGTTCTTTTCAGAAAAGGATCCTATGTTCAGAATAGGTTTTGAAGCGGGAACCAAGGCTGATGTTATTTTAGGCTTTAACTATGCGGCGGATGCTGAGTTCGGCCAGTGGTATATCAACCCTGACGCAAAGCTTATAAGCATATCGACAGATCATGATGATATCGGTCTGAATATGCCGTGTGAAGTTGGTGTGGTAGGTCACAGCGATGTTATAGCGCGTCAGATTCTTGACTGCGTTAAAGAGAAAACTCCTGAGAGAGAAGACAGAAGCTGGGCGGATTCAGTGTGGGAAGAAGCAAAGAAAGACTTCCAGAGACTATACGACAATGATTTCACAAGTGACAGAGTGCCTATTCATCCGGCAAGGCTCACTTATGAATATATTAAATTCCTGAACAGCGATGAAGGCAGAGAATATATTCTCAACCCTTGCGGCGGAGATATCCTTGAATGGACAAGAGTATACCATCGTATGCTTATGGACGATGCAGGCTCATTCCCAAGCAGATTCTTCCACGGCACCAAATTCGGCTGCATAGGCTCACAGCTTGGCGAGCTTACAGGCGTATGGGCAGCCACAGGCAGACCTATACTGCACGTTGACGGAGACGGTTCTT
The DNA here is from genome assembly GCA_963648745.1 of Christensenellaceae bacterium Phil1. GTDB lineage: Bacteria > Bacillota > Clostridia > Peptostreptococcales > Anaerovoracaceae > UMGS973. The sequence continues at coordinate 14,514 of CAVJEY010000025.1, read as the reverse complement.
TCTGTGAAAACATGTCCGAAATAATTACATATGCCAAACTGGGAATACCTGTAATAATACTTCTGAGCAACAACAGCAAGTATGAAATGATTGCATCAAGAGTAAGAGCCAAATACGGTGATGAGGATATGGTTAATATCGCAAATGCAATTGTACCTGCAGGCGGCGGCAGATTCAAATACAGTGCTCTTGCTGAAATAGTTGGAGGATACGGCGAAGAGGTTGATAAGATCGAAGACATAGTTCCTGCACTCAAGAAAGCGGCTGCAAGAGGCGGCATATCAGTTATAAGCGTGCATACAGAAGCGAATATGGAGGTTATTTCACCGATTACAGCTTCATTCTACACAGCTATAGAATAATAATCATTACAATTATTATCTTCTAAAAATATATGATAACATAATACTAAAAGAAAACCCGCGCCGGATGTTTACATCACGACAGCGGGTTTACTTTTATGAGCTATGTGCTTTTTTAGTCTATATTAATATGGCGACTTCAAAATGTAGGTTTTTTCCTGAGAGCATTCTTCCAGACCTGCGCTTATTCCTTCTCTGCCTATTCCGCTGTACTTAAAACCGCCAAACGGCTGATCGTAGTGTCTGTAGTGTCCGGTGCCGTTAATAACGGTTGCGCCTGCTTCTATCAGCGGAGCAATTCTGAATGCCCTTTCAAGGTCTTTGGTCAGTATTCCCGATGATAAGCCGTAGCTGCTGCTGTTGATTATTTCGATTGCTTCCTCTTCTGTATCAAAACCTATAATCGGCAGAACCGGTCCGAATACCTCAAGATCCTTTGCAATATCCATGTCTCGGCTTACATCAGTAAGAATAGTAGGGTAAATACGGGCACCTTCACGTTTGCCTCCATAGAAGCAGGTTGCGCCCTGCCTGATTGTATGATTAATGTATTTTTCTACTGTTACTGCAGCGCTTTCGCTTACCAGAGAGGTTATCTGTGCTTCAGGATCCAGAGCAGATCCGACATTGAGCTTTGCAAGTCTTTCTGCCAGTCTGGCCGCGAGTTTTTCTCTGATGCTGTTGTGGACTATAAGCCTTTTGGATGAGCAGCATATCTGACCGTTGTTAATCATGCGTCCCGCAACTATTTCTTCGCAGGCCTTGTCCAAATCTACATCATCAAATATGATAAGTCCGTCGTTGCCGCCCAGCTCAAACATTAAAGTTTTTAAAGTGTCTACGGAATTCCTTGCAATTTCAATTCCTGCAAGGGTGCTTCCTGTCATGCAGATTGCCGCAACCTTCGGATTTTTTATTATCTTTTCCGTTGAAGCATTTCGGTCACATATAATAAACTGTGCAACACCTTCCGGAATTCCGGCTTCCTGTAATATCTCGCCCATCTTGAGCACTGCTAAAGGATTTGAAGTAGGAGCCTTTACGATTACAGTGTTTCCCATAAGAAGGGCAGGGGCTATTTTGTGAGCAGTAAGCTCAAGAGGGTAATTAAACGGAATCACACAGGCAATTACTCCCAGAGGCTCCCTTTTGGTATAAATCAGGTCGCCGAATATTCCCGGAGTGCTGTCTGTTAAAACTTTTCCGTAAAGATGCTTGCCGCGTTCAACAGTCTGCTTTGTGATTTCTGCGGCATCATGGCATTCCTCAAGACTTTGCAGAATCGGCTTGCCCAGTTCCATAGTGTTCAGCTTTGCAAGCCCGTCTTTGTATTTTGTATCGAGCAAATCGGCAAATCTGTACAGTATTTCTGCACGATCATATATTGAGAGAGCTTTCCACTTGCCAAGCGAAGCGTAGGCAGTATCAACTGCTTTTTCAAGGTCGCTTTCATTTTTTAATTCTGCCGTACCGACAACAGAATTGTTTTCAGGATTCAGTACTTTTAAAATTTCATTCATTTGTATCCTCCGTTTTTTATCAGTAAACATTGTTTTGTACAATATCATTATATTAAATGTCGTATGATATTAGCACAGCCAAAAGTATATATATCGGATGCGATAAGTATACTTAATAATAAAATCAAATTAAAGCGTTGCCATCATAAAGCGTCGCAGGGCAAGACATGCACAGATGTACAGGGACAGAGGTGTTCACTCTGAAATCTTTTATTCCAAAGTGATTTCCGATATATACACAAGTATGTATTAAGAGCGAAGATAACAGCATATAATAAAAGCACAAAATATACAGACATATTTTGCGTAGATAAGCCCGCTGTTCATAACCAATCCATTTGACATTTCACCTAAAATGTGTTCAGCTTAAAAGCATAATAAAATCAGGCGGCGGGCAACTGTAAATGATGTGATTAGTGTTGAAAAAGGTAATATTAACCGGAATGCGATTTGCAGCTTTCTCAGATTATTTTGCAATCTCCTTGACGAAATAATATTTGTTAAAACAATATATACCTTTTTCTTATCACATTGTTGCACCAGATTTGAGTAAAAAGGAAAACAGGTATGGGATTTCACAAGGCTATTAATATGTTATACAGTATGTGCATGTCAGGCGAACGCGTTGAGCCCTGCATGATGGCAAAACTGCTTGATACCGATATAAGTTCTTCGGATTTGCTGTATCTGAGAGAATGCGCGTACAGAGCTGCATTGATAATTACAGGCGGCAAGGCATGCCTGTGGGGAAAAATTGAAACCTGTTATATGCCGTATTTTATGAGCGCCGGTATACATCGCAGTCGGAAAACAGGGAGCAGAGCGGCGGATAATATGATGGTGGATATCATTGGTGTACATAAAGAAAAAGGAGTAAGCTCTATTGTTTTGAATCTGTATGAAGACACGGGAAGCCGCATACTGCCGGAAAGAATAGAGGAAATAAGAAATAAGACAGACTGCGCGTGCAAAGTGGCAGTAAGGGCAGGCAAAAGGTATGTGCTCGGCGATTCGTCTCATATGTATAAAAAAACTGCCGGTGAATGCAGGATTGAGTTTATGCCCGTAATAAAATTTGAATGCCGGAACTATTCAAACCATGAGCTTGCGGAAATTCTGTTCAATGCGCTGGAAAAGCAGCAGGACACATCTTGTATTGTCCTTGACTTTACAAAATGCCGGAACAGGGAAGTTTTTTCAGATGAAAGAATTGCCCAGATTACTGCAGTGATGAGGCTTGCTTCCGGAGGGCAGATAAAGAATATATGCGTATGTCCCGATATCAAAAAAACAAGTATATCGGGAGCCAATGCGGCTATTGTATCAGTTGGGGACAATACTTCTGATCTGTTTGATAAAAATGAGCATAATATCAAAAACGTTTTCTATAAAGCAGGTTACAATGTCTGAAAAGAAACTTTGGTCTATTAATATATAGACTAAATATGGTAGTAAAAGAACCTGTTTATTGTAAAATATATTATGGTAGTGCTGATCATAATGATCAGATCAAACCTTTTGATCTTTTTTCTATAGCTGATGAAAAATCTCTGCAATAAGTGTGTGTGCAGGGATTTTTCTTATGTAATTGCAAAAAAATATATACAGACAGCAAAAAACTGTTGACAAATATGATTTCGGGGTGTAGTGTATATATGGTTAGTGAAGGCTAACTATATATTTTGGTGCGAGGTTAGCAATTGCTAATCTAAAATTTAGAGCTCAAGTTAGCTAAGACTAATTAGACAAAGCTAACTTATTGTATGGAGGTAACTATGATGCCATTGACTTTAACAGATGTTGGAGAACCAAACACCATCAAAAAAATAGGCGGTTCGCCTGAGGTAAAAAAACACCTCGAAAACTTAGGGTTTGTAGTTGGCGGTAATGTAACCATCATAAACAAGCTGGGCGGCAATGTGATTGTAAATGTAAAAGAAGCCAGAGTAGCCGTAAGTGAAGAAATGGCTCGAAAGATTATGGTTTAGTTTAATATGTAATTTATATATATAAGGAGGAGTATCGTATGAACACACTGAAGCAGGCTAAAATAGGCGAAACTGTGAAGGTTGTCAAGCTGCATGGTGAGGGCGCTGTAAAACGCCGTATCATGGATATGGGTATTACCAAAGGCACTGAGGTTTACATAAGAAAAGTGGCACCTCTCGGAGACCCTATTGAAGTAACAGTCAGAGGCTATGAGCTGTCACTTCGTAAAGCAGATGCAGAAATGATAGAAGTCGAATAATTTTTCAAGGGGGATTTTCCCCTATATTTTAAGGGCGCAGGTTAGCCTGTGCTAATCAAAGAAAGAGAGGAACTCAGACAATGAATTTACGAATAGCTCTTGCAGGAAACCCAAACTCCGGTAAGACTACACTGTTTAATGCACTTACCGGTTCCAACCAGTTTGTAGGTAACTGGCCGGGTGTAACCGTAGAAAAAAAAGAAGGTAAACTCAAAAAACACGACGGAGTAACTATCACTGACCTTCCGGGTATATATTCGTTATCACCGTATACATTAGAAGAAGTGGTTGCAAGAAACTACCTTATAGGTGAAAGACCTGATGCGATACTCAATATCATAGACGGTACCAACCTTGAGAGAAACCTTTACCTGACAACACAGCTTACAGAGCTTGGCATACCGGTTGTAATCGCAATCAATATGATGGATATTGTCAGAAAAAACGGCGACAAGATAAACACAGAAGAGCTTTCAAGACAGCTTGGCTGCAAAATCGTTGAGATTTCAGCACTCAAAGGTACAGGCGTTATGGAAGCCGCAGAGGCTGCAATAGATGCTGCAGGCAATGCCAAAACAGTGCCTATGCACACATTCTCAGGCAGCGTTGAACACGCCATCGCTCATATCGAAGAAGCTGCAGTGCATGAACTTCCTGAAGAACAGCAGAGATGGTATGCAATCAAAATCTTCGAAAGAGACGACAAGGTTCTTTCGGGACTTGACATTGACGCAGAGGTTAAAAAACATATCGAAAACGATATTCAGGCTGCCGAAAAAGAAATGGATGATGATGCCGAATCAATCATAACAAACGAAAGATACATCTACATAGCATCAATCATAAAGGCATGTTACAAAAAGAAGAATCTCGGACAGCTTTCAACATCGGACAAGATAGATAAGGTTGTTACAAACAGATGGCTGGGGCTGCCTATATTTGCAGCTATCATGTTCCTTGTTTACTACATATCAATGGTAACAGTCGGCTCGGCGGCAACAGACTGGATGAACGACGGTGTGTTCGGTGACGGATGGCATCTGTTTGGAAGCGGAGCATCGCAGTATGAGGAAGCTGCAGAAACCTACGGCGATACAGATCAGATATTAGACGCATTCATTTCAGAATACGGTAATGACGGTATTGCAGATGCAATAGACCCTGAAAACGAAAATTACGATGATGCTACAGCCCAGGCAGCTCTTATGGAATTAGAAAAACTGACTCCTGCGGATGCAAGCGTTACATATGAGCTTGAAGATGAGGAAACACTTGAAGTTACTGAGGTTACAGGAACCACAAAAGCAGACCTTGAGGCTGCAGTGGATCAGTACCTGAACACAGACTACAAGGAAGGCTACGGCGCTCCTGACACATCAGAATACGGCACATGGGTACCGGGAATCCCTGCACTTATTGAAAGCGGTCTTTCAAACACAGGCGCGGCAGACTGGTTAAGCGGTCTTATCCTTGACGGTATTGTAGCCGGTGTTGGCGCTGTACTCGGCTTCGTACCTCAGATGCTGGTACTGTTCCTGCTTCTTGCATTCCTTGAAGCATGCGGATACATGGCTCGTATAGCTTTCGTACTTGACAGAGTTTTCCGCAAGTTCGGACTGTCGGGCAAATCATTCATACCTATGCTTATAGGTACAGGCTGCGGTATCCCGGGTGTAATGGCTTCAAGAACCATTGAAAACGAGAGAGATCGCCGTATGACAATTATGACTACGACATTTATACCTTGCGGAGCCAAGGTTCCGTTTATAGCGATGATCGCAGGAGCAATATTCGGAGGCTCTGCAGTTGTTGCAACATCAGCATACTTCATCGGAATGGCTGCAATAGTTGTTTCGGGTATAATGCTTAAAAAAACAAGAATGTTCTCAGGAGAGCCTGCACCGTTTGTTATGGAGCTTCCTGCATATCATATGACTACAGTGGGCAACGTGCTCCGTTCAATGTGGGAACGCGGCTGGTCATTCATCAAGAAGGCCGGAACAATCATACTGCTTTCAACTATAGGCGTATGGTTCCTGTCATACTTCGGAACAGTGGACGGCACATTCAGAATGCTTGCAGAAGATGAGCTTGATTCATCGATACTTGCAGGTGTAGGTAATGCAATCGCATGGATATTCGCGCCTCTCGGATGGGGTACATGGGAAGCAACAGTTGCATCAATTACAGGTCTTGTTGCCAAGGAAAACATCGTTGGTACAATGGGTATTCTTTACGGAGCATCAGGAGATGTTTATACAACACTGCAGTCCGTATTCACAGGAATTACAGGCTACTCATTCCTCGTATTCAACCTGCTTTGCGCACCTTGCTTTGCGGCTATCGGAGCCATCAGGCGTGAAATGAACAATGCAAAATGGACATGGTTTGCAATCGGATATCAGTGTGTATTCGCATATGCGGTAGCATTGATGATTAACCAGTTCGGCGGACTGTTCACAGGCAATATCAATGTAATCGGCTTAATCTTTGCTCTGGCTGTGCTTGCATTCATAGTATATATGCTCGTAAGACCATACAGGGAAGCAACCAGACTGACTGCAAAATACTGATTGAGATAAAATAATTACTATTTTTTAAGGAAGGAGCTGACTCTATAATGTTTACATGGATTACACAGAACATAGCCACAATTGTTATAGCGCTTGTGCTGGCGCTGATTGTCGCTGCGATAGTTGTCTATCTGGTGAATAACAAAAAACAGGGAAAATCCTCTTGCGGCTGCAAGTGCGGAGGCTGCCCTATGAGCGGCTCCTGCCATAAACACTGATGATGTGGAGGTTTATCCAAAGCTTCTGATGAAAAAATTTGATAACAGCGGCAGAGGATATGTTACCAGATCAAATGAAAGCATAGAGCATATCTTTTCGGAGCTTTACTCTGTTCCGGAGAGAATAAAAAAAGGATATCTCAAGGTTAAGATTTTAGAGCTCCTGCTTTTTCTGAGCGCGATGGAGCCGGAAAAAACAGAAGAAACCAAAATGGTGTCTGCAGCTCACGCGGGGCTTGCCAAGGAGGTATGCAGATATCTTACGGACAGAATGGATCAGAAAATAACTCTGGATATGCTTGCGGCAGCCTTTCATGTGTCTGCAACGCTGATAAAAACCTGCTTCAGGGATGTGTACGGAGTTTCTGTATACTCATATATATGCACTCAGAAGATGGAAAAGGCTGCGGTGATGCTGAGAGAAACAGATCTGCAGGTAACCGAAATAGCGGGGGAGCTTGGGTATGACAACAGTTCCAAGTTTGCCAAGGCATTCAAAGATGTCAAGGGAGTTACTCCGGGCAGGTACAGAAAAAACAAGAGCCTCTGATATATGTCCGAATGGAGCATTATCAGTTCTTTTTGGAGTAGCAGCAGGATGCGGAGCATAATATAATACATATGTAAAATGCCTTAGGGCATTTCATTTTGGAGATGAGTTAGCATATGCTAACCAAACGGAAAGGATTAGAATAATGAGCGTTGTAATAATAGGCGGAAATGAACGGATGGAGAGAAGATACAAGGAGCTGTGCGAGTCATATTCCTGCAAGACAAAGGTGTTTACCAAAAAAGCAGGGAATATGAAAAATCTTGGCTCGCCTGACCTGCTGGTAATGTTTACGGATACCATGTCGCACAAAATGCTCAAAGCGGTGATGAGCGAGGCCAGGGGCAAGAACATTCGGATTGCTCACAGCAGATCAAGCTCTATGGCGGCTCTCAAAAATATACTTGACGAACATATAGAAGGAGAGAAGTGCTGATGTCTGAGGATATGGTAATATCAAAATGCTCGCCTACCATGGCGGGACTCAAAACAGGAAACCTGTTTGCCTGTCCTGTGAATGACAGAGCAGAGCTTGCAGAATGTATGAGAAGACTCAATGCTGCGCTTGTGCCACGCGGTCTTAGGATTGTGCCTGTAAAATATATGGAGGATAAGGCTCTGATATATATGTACAGACCTGACAGGCTGCAGCAGGATTTACAGGATGAAACCGCAGGCAGAATACTTGCTCAAAAAGGGTATCCTCTGGACAATACCAGCTACTGTGTTACAGAGCTTATTCACAGACTTAATTCAGGCAGTGAATTTCCCCATGAAATAGGACTGTTTCTGGGATATCCGTCGGAAGATGTCTACGGATTTATTCAAAACGGTTCGCGAAGCGCCAAATGTGTAGGCGCATGGAGAGTATACGGAGATGAGCAGGCTGCAAGGAGAAGATTTGAGCAGTTTGAAAAATGCACCAGAGTATACGGTGAGACGTTCAGAAAAAACGGCTCATTCAAAAAACTGATTGTGAATACTAAGAATTAACACCAATAGAGAACTCTCCTCATGCAGACAGGTGCCGGCAGGCTGTATCATCCGGATAAAATGAACGGTATTGCAGGGCGCCTGCCTGTAGATTAACAAAGGGAGGTGCTGACAGTGAAAAGCATTAATCTTAGAATATGCGATATTGATAACGCTGAAAACAGCGAGGATATAAAGAGAGTGCTGGGAACTTCGGAGGGAATAGAAAACATTGTGATAGATGATGAAACCGGAATTGCGGAAATAATTTATGCGCCGGAGCTCATATCGGTTGATGATATGAAAAGAACTATTTACCAGATAGGGTACAGAGCTGACTGAAATTCCTTTACATAATTCATAATATGCGGCAGGGAGAATTTTCTTTCTGCCGCATATTATTTTTTTGAAATATCAAAAGGAGCCGCGTATGCAGCTCCGATGAATGGATATCCTATCTGTTTGATTTTTTCCAGATTCCCATTTTGTCAGCTTCTTTGATGAGCTGGTCGCGGAAATCAGGATGAGCAATATTGATAATTGCCTCGGCTCTCTGCCACGTTGAAAGACCCTTGAGGTTTGCCTTGCCGTATTCTGTTACAAGGAAATGAGTGTTGCAGCGTGTGTCTGTGATTATTGAGCCCTGTGTCAGTGTAGGCAGTATTCTTGACTGGGTTTTGCCGCTTTTGTCTGTAAATGTTGATGAGCAGCAGATGAAGCTCTTGCCGCCTTTTGACAGATAAGCGCCCAGTACGAAGTCAAGCTGTCCGCCGGAGCCGCTGATGTGTCTTGTGCCTGCTGATTCTGCGTTTACCTGTCCGAACAGGTCAAAGTTTACAGCGTTGTTGATGGACATGAAGTTGTCCAAAGCCGAAATTGTGCGAATGTCGTTGACATATCCCACCGATGCGCTTACAACCTCAGGGTTGTTGTCGATATATTCATAAAGCTCGGTGCTTCCTGCCGCGAATGCATACATCTGCTTGCCCTTGTGGATATTTTTGCGGCGTCCTGTAACCTTGCCTGATTTTGCAAGTTCGTAATATGCGTCAACATACATTTCTGTGTGAACGCCGAGATCCTTCAGGTCTGATTCGGCAATCAGCTTGCCTACTGCATTTGGCATACCGCCGATACCAAGCTGTATGCAGGAACCGTCACAAAGCTCCTCAACTATATATTCAGCAACCTTTCTGTCGATATCGGTCATAGGCGCGTCACCTCCGCCGAGTGTAGGAAGTGCCGGGCCGTCGTTTTCGACTATCAGATCCACATCGCTGATATGAACTCTGGTTGTGTCGTCACCGTAGGCATACGGCATATTAGGGTTTACTTCGACGATAACTGTTTTTGCTGTGTCGCATACAGCCTTGAGGTGTGAGGCTTCAAGACCGAAGCTGAAATACCCCTGCGAATCCATAGGTGTTACCTGAAACATTGCAACATCGGGTTTGCTGTCGATATCATAATAGTAACGGGGCAGTTCCGAATAGCGGATAGGCGCATAATATGAGAAGCCCTTTGCGATTGCTTTTCTTTCGATTCCTGTCATATGCCATGAATTCCATGAAAAATGCTCGGTGACATTGTCAACCTTGAAGATTTCAGGCTCTTTCATTATGATGCCGCCGCGAACCTTTACATCAAATAATTCGCCGGCTCTTGCAGCTAAAGCTTTGTCAAGCGCATCGGGAGTGCATACGCCCCACGTATAGTCAACCCAGTCGCCTGATTTTACGACTTTTACTGCTTCTTCGGCTGTTGTAAGCTTAGTCTGATACTGTTTCTGAATGTTCATTGTGTGAATTCCTCCGATATATAAATATTAAAATATGTACGGTTTTGCAGTGTATGCGTATTGCGCATACCTTATTAGTTTAATATAAATCCGGTGAAAAGTAAACTGTCTGGTGTTTTTTTGATGAAAGAAATTGAACTTGTGTTTCAATGGGCGAATTGCAGAATGGTGAGATTTTCCAGCCGCCAGTTAAAACTTAGGGGAACAGTGCAGGAAGTTTTAATTAGAGGAGGCAGATTGACTTTGCTGTTGACAAAAGGCAGCAGTGGCAGTATTGAACGCAGCAGCAAATACACGAATTGAAAGTGAGCCGGAAGTCAGAGCATATATACAAAATCTGAAATATGCAAAGAGCCTGCAGATATAGATATGAAGCCGTTTTAATGGAGCAGATAACCGGTAAAACACCGGTAAAACAGTGCAGTATGCTGCTTCAGTAAGATTGACAGAACTGCGAATATTGATTAAAATAGTGGTAATAGATTTTTTATGGGAGGTTTTTTGTGTCAACAGCAGTTAGTTTGATTCTTGTTGTTTTTTTTCTTTTTATGAATGCGTTTTTTGTCGTGGCGGAGTTTGCTCTGGTAAGAGTGCGCAAAACCCAGCTTCAGATTGCCGCAGATGAAGGCAAGGCAGGAGCCAGGGCTGCGCTTCGCATTGCAAACAATGTCAATTCTTATCTTTCAGCGTGTCAGCTTGGAATAACCCTTGCTTCGCTTGCCCTCGGCTGGCTGGGAGAGCCTGCGGTATCAGAGCTTATACGGCCGGGGCTTACTGCTCTGGGAGTTTCCGAAGGAGCTGTTTCGGCTATTTCCGTAGCCCTGGGCTTTGCAATCGTTACGGCGCTTCATATTGTTGCAGGCGAGCTTATACCTAAATCCCTTGCCATATTCTCAACCGACAGATATGCAAGAATGACGGCTGTTCCGCTTATCTGGTTTTATCGCATGACGGCTCCGGTTATGTGGCTTTTTAATTCAGTCACCAACGGAGTTATGAAGGTTATGGGGCATAATGCTGCAAGCGAGCAGGAGGTTTATACGGGAGAGGAAATACAGCTCCTTATAGACGAGAGTACCGAAAGCGGTCTTATCAACCCGAGACAAAAGGAATTTATAGATAATATATTCTGCCTGTACGACAAGGAAATATCCGCGATAATGACGCCGCGGACAGAGGTTGAATGCTTTGATCTTGAGCTTCCGTACAGTGAAAATCTTGAAATGATTAAAAAATGCAAATACACCAGATATCCTGTATGCAGAGGCAACAAGGACTGTATAGAGGGGTTTATTCATATCAAGGATCTTTACTGGAATGAAGAAAAAATAAGGGACAGAGAATACAAATGGCTTCCGGTCAGACCTATTGCGGCGGTTTCCGAGTTTCTTCAGGCAGACAGACTGATGGAGATAATGCAGGGCAGAGGGACCAAATTTGTCCTTGTAGTGGACGAGTACGGCGGAACCGCGGGAATTGTAACCATGTCCGATATTATGAAGGAGATAATCGGAAACGGTGATGATGAATACATACAGAGCAGAGGCTCGGAAGTGGTACCTGTGACAGAAAACACATTTATTATAGACGGTACGCTTTCGGCGGACGAAACCATCGAGCTTATAGGATTTGAGCCTGAGCTTGCGGATGAATGTGATACCGCGGCAGGTCTTATGCTGACCATATTTGACCGGATTCCCGAAAAAGACGATACGGTGACTGTTGTTGCGGATAACATAAAAGCGGAATTCAAAATTCTTGCAATGGAAAAACACCGTATAGACAAGATAGGCATAAGAATAGAAAAAGAGCAGGAAAAAACAGAAGAATAACAGGTAATATAAAAGCATAGTCGCATGGATACGGACTATGCTTTAATAATGCTATTTGTTTGCTCCGCAGCATTTTTTGTATTTTTTGCCGGAGCCGCAAGGGCAAGGGTCGTTTCTTCCAACCTTAGGCTGTTCCCTTACCACTATTTTTGATTTTTTGTATGCCTGCAGAATACCCATTCTTGTTACTTCGTCAAGCACGTTTTCCCATTCCTCAAGAGTATACAGGTACTGTGCCTCTGCAACCAGCATATTGTAAAACAGCTTCTCAAAGTCTATATCTAAAACAATCTCGGAGTTTTCGTCAAAAGTTTTGAAATCGTTTGAGGCTTTGAGGCTTGTGTCTATGCCGTCAAGAAATCCCATGAATATTACAGGGTCTGCCTCATATTTTTCGGCAAGCTCTTTGAAAGTTCCTTTTGTGACATCATTGTGGTTTGCAAGAAGATCCCTGTAAATTCTTGTTTCTGTTTCACTGTATTCTTTCCAGAAGGCTTCAAAGGTATCTTCTGTCTGGTTTTCGATTAAATCCTTCCACTGCTCATATAAAGTAGCCATCGGTCCTGTCCTCCTGTTCTAAATTCTCTTAGCTATTTCTATTATGTCGCCCATAACGGCGCTGCCTGTAGGAAGCGGACCTGCGCCCTTGCCGTAGAACATAAGCTCGCCGACAGCATTGCCTGTTACGAATACTGCATTGAACTCATTTGATACCGATGCAAGAGGATGGTCGTTTGAAAGCTTTGTAGGCTGTACGCTGTACTCGATGCCCTTGTCGGTTTTCTTTGCCTTTGCAATCAGCTTGATTTTGCTGTTGTCTTTTTTGGCGGCTTCGATGGCTTCCATGGTAACGCCTGTAATGCCTATAGTCGGAATTTCAGTAGGCGGAACATATTTGTCAAAGGCAAGAGCCATCAGTATCGAAAGCTTGTTTGCAACATCAATGCCTTCGACATCTGCGGTAGGGTCAGCCTCTGCAAAGCCTTTTTCCTGAGCTACCTTTAATACCGTATCATAGTTAAGACCGTATTCGGTCATCTGAGTCAGGATATAGTTTGTGGTTCCATTCAGGATGCCGAGAATTTCTATGAATTCATTGGCGCCAAGAACTGTAGTCAGCGCATTCAGGATAGGGATGCCGCCGCCTACACTTGCCTCAAACCTGAACTCAACATTGTTCTTATTTGCGGCAGCCATAAGCTTGTCGTAATTTGCGGCAACAGCTGCTTTGTTTGCAGTTACAACGTGCTTGCCGCTGTTTAATGCCGAAAGCATAAACGTTGAGGCAGGCTCGATACCGCCCAGAAGCTCGATAACTATATCTATATCGGGGTCGCTGAAAATTTCGTCGGGATCCTGTGTGAACTGATCCATGGAAACCTTGATTCCTCTTTCTCTGGTGGTGTCTCTCTCTAATATTTTAGTGATTCTTATGTCGCATCCTGTGTTTTTTTCAATCTGTGCTCTGTTCATTTCAAGCACCTTGTAGGAACCTGTACCTATATTGCCAAGTCCCAGTAATCCAATATTTACTTTTTTCATATGTTTCCTCCGAACGTAAACAAATATGAACTAATTATATAACAAAAAAAGCGTTTTGTCTTTAGAAACTTGCAAAAAAGTCTTTATACCGCGGCAAAGGTCTGCTATTATATTATCAAGTAACAGATTTGGAGAGATAAAATGGCAATTCATATTGTAATGGTAAACCCTGAAATACCGCCCAATACCGGCAATGTAGCCAGAAGCTGCGCAGCGACAGGCGCGGTGCTGCACCTGGTAAAGCCGCTTGGGTTTTCTATAGATGACAAGGCAGTCAGAAGAGCCGGACTTGATTACTGGCCGTATGTCAGGCTGGAGGTTCACGAAAGCCTTGAAGAGTTTCTTGAGCAGTATGCAGGCCGCACCATGTATCTTGCTACAACCAAGGGTGAAACCGTATACTCGGACGTACAGTTCAATGATGAGGATATGATACTTTTCGGCAGAGAAACAGCAGGCCTGCCTAAGGACTTTATAAATGCAAACAGAGAAAGAGCAATCAGAATACCGATGAGCGAGGATACCAGATTAAGATCGCTTAATCTGTCAAACTCGGTCAACATCATTCTGTTTGAGGCTCTCAGACAGCTGGGGTTTCCGCAGCTCAAATGACAATACAGGTGTACTTGCGCATAATATGCAAAAGTACACTTTTTACATACCAACTGTGCCAAAAATGTGGTATAATGTCTGTACACGCTGATTGGCGCGATATAGCGTCAGAAGCGATGTATAACACATGCCACCTTGAAGTTATCATTGTGGTGTAATGGTTCTACTATTGAAATTCAGCGTTGCTGTAATGTAATAACCATAGCCATTTTGCCCCAAGCTATGCTTGGCAAGGCGGGCAGTAAGTTCTTACAATATGCAGGAGTAGAACTCTTGCATGAGACCTG
>CAVJEY010000024.1:0-17440 GCA_963648745.1 Christensenellaceae bacterium Phil1 | reverse complement strand
TCAACCGATGTCTTAAGTATAACTTTTGTTAAACCAGCTCTACAAATACTACCTCAGCATTGTCACCCTGTCTAGGTCCAAGCTTCAGAATTCTGGTGTATCCACCGTTTCTGTCTGCATATTTAGGAGCTATATCTTCAAATAGTTTTGTTACAACGCTTTCATCAAATACATATCCAAGAACCTGTCTTCTGGCATGTAAATCTCCACGCTTTGCTAAAGTAATCATTTTTTCAGCGATTCTTCTTGTTTCCTTAGCTCTGTCCTGTGTAGTCTGGATTCTGCCATACTTGAAAAGGTCAGTTACTAGGTTTCTAAGCATGGATTTTCTGTGAGCAGAAGGTCTGCCCAGCTTCTTATATCCTGGCATAGCTTTTGTTCTCCTTTCCTGTCTATTTCACGTTATTCTTCGTTAGGTTTTAATTCAAGACCTAATTCTTCTAGTTTGTGTTTTACTTCGTCTAAGGATTTCTTACCAAGGTTTCTAACCTTCATCATATCCTCTTCTGAACGCTGAGTAAGCTCTTCTACAGTGTTGATAGCCGCTCTCTTGAGGCAGTTGAATGAACGAACCGAAAGTTCGAGTTCTTCAATTGTCATTTCAAGAGCTTTTTCTTTCTGGCTTTCTTCTTTTTCCACCATAATTTCCATTGATTCTGTATCATCGGTAAGCTCTATAAACAGGTTCAGATGCTCCTGCATTATTTTTGCTCCGATTGACACGCCCTCTTCAGGTCTGATGGATCCGTCAGTCCAGATTTCAAGTATAAGCTTATCATAGTCTGTAACCTGACCTACTCTTGTGTTTTCAACTGTAAAGTTCACTTTTTTGACCGGCGTGAAGATTGAGTCAACAGGGATTACCGCAATAGGAGTATTCTCTGTCTTGTTCTGCTCTGCAGGAACATAACCTCTGCCTCTTGCCAGATTGATTTCGATAACAAGTGATGCACCTTCTTCAAGTGTTGCAATGTGCAGATCCGGATTGAATATTTCCATATCAGCATCACCGATGATATCGGCAGCCGTTACTTCCTTGGGACCTATGGCATTGATTAACACTCTCTTGGTGTTCTCACCGTTTAACCTTACAGCGAGTTTTTTAAGGTTTAAGATTATTTCAGTAACATCTTCCTTCACTCCTGGTATGGTTGAGAATTCGTGAAGTATTCCGTCGATTTTAACTGATGTAACTGCAGCTCCGGGAAGTGAGCTCAGGAATATTCTTCTGAGGCTGTTCCCCAAGGTAGTTCCATAACCTCTTTCGAGAGGTTCAACTATGAATTTACCATAGTTGGGATCTTCATTTGAATATATACATTCAATTGTTGGTTTTTCGATTTCTATCATTAAAAACCCTCCCTTTCATCCAAGATTCTAACTTCTTAAATCAGATTACTTGGAGTATAATTCGACGATTAGATGCTCTGCAACAGGTGTGTCGATCTGATCTCTTGTAGGAAGTGATAAAATCTTGCCTTCAAGTTTCTCTGTATCAACGCTCATCCATGCAGGAACTGTTATAATCATATCTTTGATTTCCTTGAATTTAGGTGAGCTTGCGCTCTTATCTTTAACCTTAACTACATCTCCAGCCTTTAATTCCATTGAAGGGATTGTGGCTTTTTTTCCGTTTACTGTGAAATGACCATGAGTTACAAGCTGTCTTGCTTCTTTTCTTGAGGAAGCAAGGCCAAGTCTGAATACCACGTTGTCTAATCTTGTTTCAAGAAGAATTAACAGGTTTTCACCGGTAATTCCGGATTTCTTGGCAGCCTTGTCAAACAGATTTCTGAACTGAGTTTCCTGAAGTCCGTAAAATCTCTTTGTCTTCTGTTTTTCTCTTAACTGGTTACCATAGTCTGACTGTTTTTTTCTGCTCTGTCCATGCTGACCGGGAGCGTAATTTCTTCTTTCAAGTGCACATTTGCCACTATAGCATCTTTCACCTTTTAAGAACAGTTTCTGTCCTTCTCTTCTGCATAATTTGCAGTTAGCGTCTGTATATCTTGCCATCTTAAATTACTCCTCCTTTCCTAGACTCTTCTTCTCTTCGGCGGTCTGCATCCGTTGTGCGGTATAGGTGTGATATCTCTGATCATTGTGATATCAAGACCTGCAGTCTGAAGTGCTCTGATTGCAGCTTCTCTTCCGGATCCCGGACCTTTAACGTATACTTCAACTGTTTTCAAACCATGTTCCATTGCAGCCTTTGCAGCAACCTCAGCAGCCTGCTGTGCAGCGAATGGTGTTGATTTTTTTGAACCCTTGAAGCCAAGTGAACCTGCACTTGACCATGATAATGCGTTACCGCTCATATCTGTAAGAGTTACAAGAGTGTTATTAAAGGTAGCCTGAATATGAGCCTGGCCTTTTTCAACGTTCTTGCGCTCTTTTTTCTTTTTTCTAACTGCTTTTTTTACAGCTTTAGCCATATCAATCTACCTCCTTACTTCTTCTTTCTTCCTACAGTTCTCTTAGGGCCCTTACGGGTTCTAGCGTTAGTCTTGGTTTTCTGGCCTCTTACAGGAAGTCCTCTTCTGTGTCTGATGCCTCTGTAGCATCCGATTTCCATTAATCTCTTAATGTTCAGTGATACTTCTCTTCTGAGATCACCTTCTACAAGGTACTCCTCATCAATAATCTTTCTGATTTTACCGGCTTCTTCCTCTGTTAAATCCTTAACTCTTGTATCAGGATTGATTCCGGCTTTTTCTAAGATCAATGTTGCTGTTGGTCTGCCGATTCCATAGATATAAGTCAGACCGATTTCTACTCTTTTTTCTCTGGGTAAGTCTACACCAGCAATACGAGCCATACTTTTCTCCTTCCCCCATCTTCCGTCGCCTTATCAGGGTGGCAATATAGACGGGATCACATAATATAAGTGGTGACTTTTGAGGCAGCAGCCCTGAACCTGCCGCCGTCACATAAAAACTGATTAACCCTGTTTCTGCTTGTGCTTAGGATTTTCACAGATAACCATTACTTTTCCTTTTCTTTTGATAACTTTGCACTTTTCGCAGATAGGTTTTACGGAAGCTCTAACTTTCATTGTTTTATTCCTCCTGATCTACTTATCCCTCCAAGTAATTCTGCCTCTTGACAGGTCATAAGGTGAAAGCTCGACCTTAACTCTGTCTCCCGGAAGAATCCTTATGAAGTTCATTCTGATTTTTCCTGAAACGTGTGCAAGCACTTCGAAACCGTTGTCCAGCTTAACAACAAACATTGCGTTAGGCTGTGCGTCAACAACAGTACCTTCTGCTTCGATGACGTCTGTCTTCGCCATATTCTACACTCCTTTTCCAGCTTGTGTTTAGCAAGCTATAATGTAAGCAGCTGTGGCTCACCATCAGTTATAACGACAGTATTCTCATAATGAGCTGCCAGTTTGCCGTCAGCGGTAACAACTGTCCAGTTGTTGAGCAGAGTCTCAACCTCATAGGTTCCCTCTGCTATCATAGGTTCGATGGCAAATACCATACCTGCCGCAAGTCTGGGACCTCTGCCCGCTCTGCCGTAGTTAGGTATCTGAGGATCCTCATGCATTGCCCGGCCTACACCATGTCCTACAAAATCCCTTATTACCGAAAATCCTTCTCCTTCAGCTTTCATCTGAATAGCATTGGATATGTCTGAAAGTCTGTATCCGACTTTGCAGTATTCAAGGCCTGCAAAGAAACTTGCCTTTGCCGCCTCTATGATTTTACTGGCAACAGGGCTTATCTGACCGATTCCGTAAGTTCTGGCTGCATCACTTACATAACCCTTGTGAGTTGAACCCACATCCACGCTGACTATGTCGCCTTCCTGTATAATCCGTTTTTTGCTTGGTATGCCGTGAACCACCTCTTCGTTGATTGACACGCAGGCGCTGGCGGGAAACCCGCCGTAGCCTTTGAATGTGGGAACCATATTGTGTTCCCTGATTGTTTTTTCAACGAATCTGTCCACGTCTCTTGTTGTCATTCCCGGCCTGATAAATGTTTCAAGCTCTTCGAGAATGTACTTTGTAACCTTACCGGATTCTCTCATTATTTCTATCTCTTCCGGTGATTTAATGATAATCATTTTATTCTCCTAAAGCTCTTACGATATCAGCAAATACGTTCTCAAGACCTGTTGCACCGTCTATATTTGCTATGCATCCGGCCTTTGTATAATAATCTACAAGAGGCTTTGTCTGGGAATCATATACTGAAATTCTGTTTTCGGCAGTCTCTACAGTATCATCATCTCTCTGGAACAGCTCGCCTCCGCAATAGTCGCACACGCCTTCTTTTTTGGGAGGTATGTTTGTAACATGGAATGAAGCTCCGCATTTTTTGCATACTCTTCTTCCTGTAAGTCTTGCGATAAGCTCTGCTTTTTCGACTTCGAGATTAATGACAGTATCT
Source organism: Christensenellaceae bacterium Phil1 (assembly GCA_963648745.1). GTDB lineage: Bacteria > Bacillota > Clostridia > Peptostreptococcales > Anaerovoracaceae > UMGS973. The sequence goes on along the minus strand of CAVJEY010000024.1, from coordinate 13,040 downwards.
ATTCTGCTGCCGTTTGCTGACAGAAATTCGTCAAGCTTCTGAGCCTGAAAAACTGTTCTCGGAAATCCGTCAAGCAGAAATCCGTTTTTACAGTCATCTTTAAGAAGTCTGTCTGTAGCAATCTCAACTACAAGTTCGTCCGGAACCAGCTCACCTCTGTTCATATATTCCTGGGCTTTTTTTCCGAGCTCGGTTCCGTTCTTGATGTTTTCCCTGAATATATCGCCTGTCGATATGTGAGGCACATGGTATTTATCAACGATGTTTACCGCCTGTGTACCTTTACCTGCACCCGGAGGCCCTAATAGTATAAGATTCATTTTGTTCTCCTATTTCAAAAATCCCTGATAGTTTCTCATAACCATCTGATTTTCAAGTTGTTTCATTGTGTCAAGAGCAACACCGACTGCGATAAGAAGCGATGTTCCTCCGAACTTAAAGTCTATAGCTGTAAAGTTGCCTATGATTAACGGCATTATTGCGATTACAGCCAGGAAAATAGCTCCTGTGAAAGTGATTCTGTTCATTACTTTCTGTAAGTATTCAACAGTAGGTCTGCCCGGTCTTATTCCCGGTACGAATCCTCCGTTTGCCTTCATATTGTCTGCAACTTCCATAGGATTGAAGGTAACTGCAGTATAGAAGTAAGTGAAGAATATGATCAGTATAGCATAGAATATGCTGTAAACATATACTCCCGGAGTACCGTTTGTTGAGAGCCATTTAGTCATAAACTCCGAAAATCCGGTGTTCGGCCAAAAGTAAACCAGTGTCTGCGGCAGCTGTAACAGAGACATACCGAAGATTACAGGGATAACTCCCGCCTGATTGACTTTTAGAGGAATATGTGTTGACTGTCCGCCATACATTTTTCTTCCTACAACTCTTTTTGCATACTGCACCGGAATTCTTCTCTGACCCTGCTGTATCTCGATAATAACCAGGATTACCAGTACAGCAAACGCAAGGAAGAGGAAAATACCAACCAGTGAAATTGCACCCGACTTATAATTTGAGTAAGCTGACATGATTGCGCTTGGTACTCTTGCAACAATGCCGCCAAAGATTATAAGGGAAATTCCGTTGCCTATTCCATGCTCATTGATAAGTTCTCCAAGCCACATCAGGAATGCGGTTCCGGCTGAAAGCACGAATACCACAACTGTGATATGGAAGAAATCTGTGTTAAGCAGATACTGCTTGAATATACCCAGTGTCATTCCTATCGCCTGTACAAACGCCAGTGCGACTGTCAGATATCTTGTATATCTTGCGATTTTTTTCCTACCTTCAACGCCTTCCTTGGCAAGTCTTTCAAGAGCAGGTATTGCGATTGTAAGCAACTGCAGTACAATCGATGCGGTAATATACGGTGTAATACTTAAAGCAAATATTGTAAGGTTACTGAAAGCACCACCTGAGAACAGATCGAATAATTCAAACAGTCCTGAATCGCCGTTGAATGCCTGATCCAGAATATCTCTGTTGATTCCCGGTACAGGAATATTGGAGCCTATTCTGAACACTACCAGCATCAGCAATGTGAATATTATCTTCTTTCTTATGTCAGGAATTTTCCAAGCCTTGCCAATAGTCTTTAGTGCTTCCATATTAGATTACCTCTACCTTTCCTCCGGCAGATTCTATTTTTTCAATTGCTGTTTTTGTGAACTTGTGAGCCTGAACAGTTAAATTCTTTTCAAGCTTACCGTCGCCAAGAATCTTGATACCATCCTTTACCTGTTTAACCAATCCTGCTTCTTTGAGCATTTCAGGTGTAACAACTGTTCCTGCTTCAAATCTGTTCAAAGCATCAACATTGAGAACTGTGTATTCAGTTCCCCAGATGTTAGTGAAGCCTCTCTTTGGAAGTCTTCTGTAAAGCGGCATCTGGCCACCTTCAAATCCAAGTCTTACTCCGCCGCCGCTTCTTGAATTCTGACCGTTCATACCTCTGCCTGCAGTTGTACCGTTGCCTGTACCTGTACCGCGGCCTTTTCTTTTAGGGTTCTTTGTTGAACCGCCGGCAGCCTTTAACTCATGAAGTTTCATATCTTTTGCACCTCCATTCCTACAGTTCTTCTACAGTAACAAGATGCGATACTTTATTAACAGCGCCACGAGTTACAGGGCTGTCAACCAATTCTACTGATGCGTGCATCTTTTTTAGTCCTAATGCTTCTACAACTTTTTTCTGTTTTGGGGAAGCACCAATAGTACTCTTTGTTAAAGTAACTTTAATCATCTTTGCCATTGTTCTTCCTCCTTATCCTAAAATTTCTTCAGGTGTTTTACCTCTTAATCTTGCAACGTCTTCTGCAGTTACAAGTGATTTAAGGCCTTCTAATGTTGCATAAGCCATGTTACCTGTGTTGTTTGAGCCGATTGATTTTGCTCTTACGTCTTTGATTCCTGCAGCTTCAAGTACAGTTCTTACAGATGAACCTGCGATTACTCCGGTACCTTCTGCAGCCGGCATCAGTAATACTCTGCCTGCTCCGAACACACCAAGCTGTCTGTGTGGAATTGTTGTTCCTACTGTCGGAACACTGATTAAATTTTTCTTTGCATCTTCTGTAGCTTTTCTTACAGCTTCAGGTATTTCTATAGCCTTACCAAGACCAACGCCTACGTGACCTTCGCCGTCTCCAACAACTACAGTTACGCTGAATCTCATGTTTCTACCGCCCTTAACTGTTTTTGCAACACGTCTGATGTTAACGATAGTTTCTGTTAAGTCCAGCCTGGATGCATCTATTGTATTTCTCATCTGATACCTCCTAGAATTTTAGTCCGCCTTCACGTGCGCCGTCAGCTAATTCCTTAACTCTTCCGTGATAAAGGAATCCGCCTCTGTCAAAAGCTACAACTTCTATACCCTTTGCAAGAGCTCTCTTAGCTAAAGCTTCGCCTACTTTTTTGGCAGCTTCTTTGTTTCCGCCGTAACCGATTTCGGATTTTAATTCCTTGTCGATTGAGGAAGCTGACACTAAAGTGTGACCTGCCACGTCATCAATTATCTGAGCTGAAATGTTTTTGTTGCTTCTGAACACTACAAGTCTTGGCTTCTCAGGAGTTCCTGTCAAATTTTTTCTAACTCTTTTGTGTCTTTTAACACGTCTGTCGTTTCTGCTTACATTTGCCATTTACCATTCACTCCTTTCCTACTGTGCTCCTGCTTTTCCTTCTTTACGACGGATAACTTCGTCAGCGTACTTGATACCCTTGCCCTTGTAAGGTTCAGGCTGTCTCCACTTACGGATGTTTGCCGCATAGTTGCCGACTAAAGCTTTGTCTATACCTTTAACGATAATTTCAGTAGCACTTGGAACTTCAGTAGTGATTCCTTCAGGGTCTTCCATTTCTACAGGGTGTGAATATCCAAGCTGCATAACAAGAGTCTTGCCTTTTTTCTCTGCCTTGTATCCTACACCGTTGATCTGAAGCTTCTTTTCAAAGCCTTCAGTAACTCCCATTACCATATTGTTTATAAGAGTTCTTCCAAGACCGTGCTGTGATTTGTGCTCTTTGGCATCTGAGCTTCTTGAAACGATTACTTCTGTTCCGTTTACTTCGATTTTTAACAGTTTGCTGACCTGTTCCTGTAATTCGCCTTTAGGTCCCTTGACAGTAACAACGTTGTTATCATCAACTTTAACCTCTACGCCGGCAGGCAGGATAACAGGTTTTATACCTATTCTTGACATATCTTACCTCCTACCAAACATAACAAATTACTTCGCCGCCGATACCCTGTGCTCTTGCTTTTTTGTCGCTTATAACGCCTTTTGAAGTTGATATGATAGCAACTCCAAGTCCGCCGAGAACTCTAGGAATATCGTCTGCTTTAGCATAAACTTTTAAGCCGGGTTTTGAAATCTTTTTGATTCCTTTGATTACTCTTTCTTTATCAGCTGTGTATTTCATCTGCACTCTGATAATTCCCTGCTTACCATCTTCTATAACATCAAAACCATTAATGTAGCCTTCTTCTAATAGAATCTCTGCAATTGCTTTTTTCATTTTTGATGCAGGAATGTCTACAGTAGGGTGGCATACAGTATTGGCATTTCTGATTCTAGTGAGCATATCTGCTACCGGATCTGTCATTGTCATTACAGTATTCTCCTTCCTTCGTGTGGTTCTGGAGTATCTCCAGCCTTCACAATTCTTTAACTACTTGATTTACCAGCTTGCTTTTCTTACGCCTGGTATTTCACCCTTGTATGCAAGTTCTCTGAAGCATATACGGCAGATTCCGTACTTCTTTAATACTGAATGCGGTCTTCCGCAGATTCTGCATCTTGTGTACGCTCTTGTTGAATACTTAGGTTTTCTCTGCTGTTTAACTTTTAAAGATGTTTTAGCCATAATCTCCCTCCTACTTTTCAAACGGCATTCCCAGTAACTGAAGCAGCGCCATAGCCTCTTCGTCTGATTTAGCCGTAGTTGTGAATACTATGTCCATACCCTTAATAGTTTCTACCTGGTCATAGTTGATTTCAGGGAATATTAACTGCTCTTTGATACCCATTGCGTAGTTGCCTCTGCCGTCAAATGAGTTTTTGCTAACACCCTTGAAGTCTCTTACTCTAGGAAGAGCGATATTGAAGAATTTATCAGCAAATTCATACATATTGTCGCCTCTTAAAGTAACTTTAACTCCTACAGGCATACCTTCTCTAACCTTGAAGTTAGCGATGGATTTTCTTGCTTTGGTAACAACAGGCTGCTGTCCTGATATAAGGGCAAGCTCTTTAACTGCAGATTCGATAATCTTCGCGTTGTCTTTGCCTTCACCAAGACCCATATTAATAGTTATCTTTTCAAGTTTAGGAACTTCCATAACGTTTTTGTACTGGAATTTTTCCTGTAACGCGCCAAAAACTGTGTTTTTGTACATTTCTCTCATTCTAGCTGCCAAAATCGTCTCCTCCTTTCTTAATCAATTTCCTGTCCTGTTTTTCTTGAAAAACGAACTTTTTTGTCTCCGACCATCTTGTATCCGACTTTTGTCGGTGCCTTTGCCTTGCTGTCGTAGTACATTACGTTTGAAGCGTCTATAGGACCTTCCTGATGCTTGATTTCAGCTGCAGATGTTCTTGTCTGCTTGGCATGCTTGGTCTGGATATTAACGCCTTCTACAATTACTCTGTTTTCTTTAGGCATAGCCTTGAGAACTTTTCCGGTCTTGCCTTTGTCTTTGCCGGCAATTACCATTACCATGTCGTCTTTTTTGATACGCATCCTTAAACACCTCCTATAATACTTCCGGTGCCAGTGACACAATCTTCATAAAGCCTTTTTCTCTAAGTTCTCTTGCTACAGGTCCGAAAATACGTGTTCCTGTCGGAGTCTTATCATCCTTTATGATAACTGCTGCGTTCTGATCAAATTTAACATAGCTTCCGTCTGCTCTTCTTGCTCCGTGCTTTGATCTTACAACTACAGCTTTCACTACTTCACCTTTTTTAACAACGCCGCCCGGTGTTGCTTCCTTTACAGCGCATACGATTACATCACCGATGTTTGCATACTGACGGCTTGTTCCGCCTAAGATACGTATGCAAAGTAATTCTTTTGCGCCTGAATTGTCAGCAACTCTTAATCTTGTTTCAGTCTGAATCATATTTCAGTTGCCTCCTTTACTTAACCTTTTCAATGATGTTTACAAGTCTCCATCTCTTGTCCTTTGACAGAGGTCTTGTTTCCATAATTCTAACTTTGTCGCCTATCTGACATTCATTGTTTTCGTCGTGAGCCTTGATCTTCTTGGTTCTCTTTACGGCTTTTCCATAAAGTGAATGTCTTACGAAGTCTTCAACTGTTACTACTATAGTTTTGTCCATCTTGTCTGATGTAACCATACCCACGATAGTCTTTCTTCTGTTTCTATCAACTGCCATAATACATCCTCCTTTCTGTTAGCCCTGAACCTTTGCAAGCTCTTTTTCTCTGATTACGGTTTTAACTCTTGCGATGTTTCTCTTTGTTTCTCTGAGTTTAACCGGATTTTCAAGCTGTCCGGTTACATGCTGGAATCTTAAGTTGAATAATTCTTTTTTCATGTTGTCAAGTTCAGCATTAAGTTCAACTTCTGTCATTTCTCTCATTTTCTTTAATTCCATTATGCTTCACCACCCTTTACTTCCTGGCCTTTGATGGCAAACTTTGATTTGATAGGAAGCTTATGTGACGCAAGTCTGATAGCTTCTCTTGCCTGTTCTTCAGTAACGCCTTCGATTTCAAACATTACTCTGCCCGGCTTAACTACTGCTACCCAGTATTCAGGCACACCTTTACCTGAACCCATACGAACGCCTGCAGGCTTCTTACTTACAGGTTTGTGTGGGAATATCTTGATATATACTTTACCACCTCTTTTGATAGATCTTGTCATGGCAACTCTGGCTGCCTCGATCTGATTTGAAGTGATCCATCCGCATTCTGCAGCAACAAGACCGTAATCACCGTATGTGATTGTATTGCCCTTGGTTGCTTTGCCCTTCATTCTTCCTCTGTGGACTCTTCTACGTTTAACGCGCTTTGGCATTAACATAATGTGTTCCTCCTTTCTTTATATCTATGCTTCTGTTTCTGCAGTTTCTGCTGCTGCCTCTACTGCTTCAACCTGTGGTTCTTCAACTTGCGGTTCTGCCTTAGGAGTTTTTCTTACTCTAGGGTTTACTGCCTTTGGAGCCTGAGGAGCATCATCTCTTCTGTCTCTTCTGTCTCTTCTGTCAGATCTGCCTTCTCCTCTTCTGCCGTTTCTGTCGTTTCTTCTTCTGTCGCCCTTCTTGCCTCTTCTTTCCTGTTTTTCTTCAGGAACTGAGCCTATAAGACCCTTGTCAAGAACTTCACCATGGTTTATCCAAACCTTAACGCCTATCTTGCCGTAAGTTGTATCAGCTTCAGCAAAACCGTAGTCGATGTTAGCTCTTAAAGTGTGCAGAGGAACGTTTCCTTCGCTGTATTTTTCGCTTCTTGCGATTTCAGCTCCGCCAAGTCTGCCGGCTGTTGTAACCTTGATACCTTTTGCTCCGGCTTTCATTGTTCTGCCGATAGCCTGCTTCATGGCTCTTCTGAATGAAACTCTTCTTTCGAGCGCCTGAGCGATTGATTCGGCTGTAAGCTGTGCGTCAAGCTCTGCTCTTCTGATTTCTTCGATGCTGATTGTAACTTCCTTGCCTGTCATTTTGGCAATTGCGTTTTTGATTTCATCGATGCCATCGCCTGCTCTGCCGATTACCATTCCCGGTCTTGCAGTTAACACGATAACTTTGATTTTGTTTTCTGCGGCTCTTTCAATTAAAACCTTTGAAATGCCGGCTGCATATAGCTTTTTCTTAACAAATGTTCTGACCTGATTGTCTTCTGCAAGGCAATCAGCGAAGTTAGCTTTGTCTGCATACCACTTGGAATCCCAGTCTTTGATTACGCCAACTCTCAAACCATGTGGATTTACTTTCTGACCCATTGATGAACCTCCTTACTTAATTTCTCTCTCTTAAAGTTACGCCAACGTGACTGCTTCTCTTTAAGATGATTGATGCTCTGCCCTGTGATCCGGCTCTCCATCTTTTCATTGTCGGACCCTGGTTAGCATAAACTTCTGCGACATATAAGTTGTCTGGATTCATCTTGTGATTTTCTTCAGCGTTAGCTGCTGCTGATTTAACAACTTTTTCTACTATCTCAGCACCCTTGCCAGGTGTGAATTTTAAAATGTTAAGTGCCTCTTGTAAGTCTTTGCCTCTTACTAAGTCAGTAACAGGTTTAAGCTTGATAGGAGACATTCTTACATATTTTGCAATTGCTTTTGCTTCCATTTTTCTATCTCCTTTTCTTTATTTAGTGACCTTTTTGTCAGCTGCATGACCTCTGTAAGTTCTGGTTGGAGCAAATTCTCCAAGTCTGTGACCTACCATATCTTCTGTAATGTATACAGGCACATGTTTCCTTCCGTCATGAACAGCGATTGTATGTCCTACCATCTGCGGAAAGATTGTTGATGGTCTTGACCATGTTTTAACAACTTTCTTATCGTTAGCTGCGTTCATATCATCGATAGCCTTCAGCAGCTTTGCATCTACGAAAGGACCTTTTTTCAGTGATCTACCCATTATTTATGCTCCTTCCTACTTTTCATTTCTTCTCTTTACGATATACTTGTTGGATTCCTTGTTTTTCTTCCTTGTCTTATATCCAAGAGCCGGCTTGCCCCAAGGAGTAACAGGACCCTTACGTCCGATAGGCGCTCTGCCTTCACCACCGCCGTGAGGGTGATCGTTAGGGTTCATAACAGAACCTCTTACTGTAGGTCTGATGCCCATGTGTCTTTTACGTCCTGCTTTACCGATCTGGATGTTGCCGTGATCGATGTTTCCAACTTCGCCGATAGTGGCTCTGCATTCGATTCTTACTTTTCTTACTTCGCCGGAAGGAAGTCTTACCTGAGCGTAGTCGCCTTCTTTGGCCATAAGCTGAGCGCCGTTGCCTGCTGATCTTACAAGCTGTCCGCCCTTGCCGGGTTTAAGTTCGATATTGTGAATGATTGTACCTACAGGAATGTTTGCAAGCGGTAATGCGTTACCGATCTTGATGTCTGCGTCAGGACCTGCAAAGATAACATCGCCTACCATAAGTCTGTTAGGAGCTATGATGTATTTTTTCTCGCCGTCTGCATATACGATTAATGCTATATTAGCTGTTCTGTTCGGATCGTATTCGATTGCCGCAACTTTTCCTGGTACTCCGTCTTTTGTTCTCTTGAAGTCGATAATTCTGTATTTAGGTCTGTATCCGCCGCCCTTGTGTCTTACAGTTATCTTACCTCTGTTGTTTCTTCCTGAATGTTTCTTTAATGTTACTGTTAAAGATTTCTCAGGGGTTGTTTTTGTAATTTCCTCAAAAGTGGAAACTGTCATTCCTCTCAGACCAGGAGTAGTCGGATTATATTTTTTAATTCCCATTGTTTACTGCCTCCTATATTATAGTCCCTGGAAGAATTCGATTTCCTTACTGCCTTCAGTAAGTGTAACTATTGCTTTTTTTGAAGCAGCAGTCATGCCTTCGTATCTTCCCATTCTCTTAGTTTTACCTTTAACATTCATGATGTTTACTTTTGCAACTTCAACACCGAAGATTTCTTCAACTGCCAGTTTAACCTGAGTCTTGTTGGCATCTACTGCAACCTTGAATGTGTATTTTCTGTTCTGCGCATCGTCCATACTCTTTTCAGAGATGACAGGCTTAATGATTACGTCGTATGGGCTTTTCATTATGCGTACACCTCCTCAATCTTCTTGATTGCTTCTTCGGTAACGATGAAGTTTGTGTGGTTAAGAATCTCATAAACGTTCATTGTTCCTACTAGAGCGGTTCTTACTCCGGGGATGTTAGCTGCTGACTTGATAACGTTTTCGTCTTTTTCGGCCATAACGATTAAAGCTTTTTTGCCTGCCTTAACGTTTGCTAACATTTTGATCATTTCCTTTGTCTTAGGTGCATCAAACTTGATTTCGTCAAGAACGATCATTTCATTGTCTGCAACCTTTGCTGATAAAACAGACTTCATTGCAAGTCTTTTTACCTTTTTGTTAACTCTGTATCTGTAATCTCTTGGCTTTGGTGCAAATACAACTCCGCCGCCTACCTGTGTAGGGTCTGTTGAGCTTCCCTGTCTGTGACGTCCTGTGCCCTTCTGTCTGAAAGGTTTTCTTCCGCCTCCTCTGACTTCTGCTCTTGTCTTAGCTGACTGAGTTCCCTGTCTCTGGCATGCCAGATAGTTCTTTACTACTTCGTGAACAGCGTATTCGTTTGGAGTGATTGCGAAGATTTCATCATTTAATTTGATTTCACCAGCTTCAGCTCCTGCCATGTTTAGCATTTTTAATGTAGCCATTTCTTATGTCCTCCTTTCCAAATACTCTATTTCTGACCTTTTACCGCATACTGGATACGGAGAAGTCCGCCTTTGTTGCCCGGAACTGCGCCTTTAACCAGCATAAGGTTTCTATCTTCAATAACTTTTACTAATTCAACGTTCTGTACGGTGACAGTGTCTCTGCCCATTCTGCCGGGGCCCTTGTTTCCCTTGAATACTCTTGACGGGTAAGTACCTGCTGCCAGTGCTCCGGCCAGTCTCTTGTGCTTTGAACCGTGAGTCATAGGTCCTCTGTGGTGTCCGTGTCTCTTGATGTTACCCTGAGTTCCCTTACCTTTTGAAGTTCCTGTGATGTCAAGCTTCTTGCCCACTTCAAACTCGGCAACGGTTATTACCTGTCCGATTTCGTAGCTTTCGCCTTCTTCAGTTCTGAATTCAGCCAGATGCTTCTTGACAGGAATGTCATTCTTTGCGAAATGACCTGTCATAGGTTTGTTAACTCTGTGCGGTTTCTGATCTTCAAAACCAACCTGTACTGCGTTGTATCCGTCAGTCTCAACTGTCTTGATCTGAGTTACAACTTCCGGACCTGCCTCGATTACAGTTACAGGAACAACATTTCCTGCTTCTGTGAAGATCTGAGTCATTCCGACTTTTTTGCCTAGAATCATCTTCATGTTTATTTTTCCTCCTAAATTCTTACAGCGGATTGCTCCTTGTCACTCTGAGCAATCATACTAAGGGGAGTTCCCTTACTATAATTTGATTTCGATGCTTACGCCTGCAGGTAAATCCAACTTTGTCAGTGCGTCAGTTGTCTTTGGTGTAGCATTTGTGATGTCGATCAGTCTCTTGTGAGTTCTCTGTTCGAACTGTTCTCTTGAGTCCTTGTACTTGTGTACCGCTCTCAAAATAGTTACAACTTCTTTTTCTGTCGGCAGCGGAATAGGTCCTGAAACGTCTGCGCCGGTTTTTTTGGCTGTTTCAACAATCTTTGCCGCTGACTGGTCTAATAACGCGTGGTCATAGGCCTTAAGCTTAATTCTGATTTTCTGTAATTCGCTCATTTTTGTCCTCCTAAAATTTTTGTACAGTTATCGCTATGCTTGTACAAGGGGTTCAAACGCCTTGTTTTCAATGTGTACAGGGTTTGTGCTTACTTAGTACACAGTTCCGTGTGTTTCCTGCAAAACCACACAGATAAAAAACAGGCGAATCCCTACGCCACCGTCCTGCGGTGACAATTGCTCAGTGGAAATTCCCATATAGCACTGCAACTTCCCACTTCATCGCCTAAAGCAAGCCTTTGTAGTATATAACAAACGGGAAAACATTGCAACCCTTTTTTGAAAAGTTTTTTGGGTTTTTTTCAGGCTGTATTTCAGTATTTTCAACCGCTTCAGCCGCCATACATATTACACGGCTCCTTGCGTTTCCGTTTAGTCCGAAAACAACAAAATAAAATAAATATATTTATTTTTTGATATAGTTATTGTATACTTAGTACATCTACAATTTATGAGGAGATAATGAGATGAAACCGTCAGATTATGATAATTTAGGTCCTAAAATCAAAAAGCTGCGTATCGAAATGGACTTTACGCAGGCGCAGGTCGCAGAGGCGCTCAATGTTACTCCCGGATACATCAGCAATGTGGAAAACAACAGAACAGCCATGTCGCTGAGAATTTTAATATATTACGCACAGTTAATGGGTATTTCGCTGGACTCTCTGGTAGGCCGCATTGATTCCGACTATCAGTCCACCGCCCTGGATAACGAGCTGTGCGATATTATTCACAGGATGAGTACAGACAGCAAGGAGAAGCTGCTTCAGACATTAAAAATATGGAATAAGGAACTGTAGCTGTGAAGGCGGACATTCTCCGCCTTCATATTTTTACTCCTGTATGAAATTCAGCACCTGACGGCTGTCATAGCCCTGTGCTTTGAATTCTGAGAACAGCACGTCCATTCTGACAGGTTCTATGCACAGCAGGTGCATGGGCTGTCCCTGATCCGCAAGCTTTTGAAGTGCCGCAACCGGAACGCCTTTGTATTCAGCGTGGGCCGTGTATTTCTCCGACATCGGCTCTATAATATTGGCAATACCCGCAACCTGTACGCTTTTGAGGCTGCCAAAGTCAGTATTTTTCTCAAAAACAGCAAGGCTCACATTGCTGTTCCCGGCAAGACCGATAAACTTCTCACCGCCCTCTGTGAAAATCCAGAACTTATCGTCATGGAAGCTGTATTCCAGCGGTGTGCAGCGCACATAGTCTCCTGTTCCTGTCGCCAGTGCGCAGACAGTGCTGCTGCGAAGATATTGCTCCACAACGGACTTCAATTGTTCCCCTGGCATCACAGAATGTTTTTTTGTTTTCCAGAATTCTGCCGCCAATTTATATTCATCCCTGGTCATAATGTTATCACTCCCTTGTTCTTCTTCACTTTTGCTCTGTCAATTGTGCAGATACCATCTGCACAAATTATCTGATTCGCTTATGACCATTTTCGGCAAATAACAGCCGTTCTTCAAATCAGCCGCTGCATACAGATAATGTACATATTTATGTGCCGTGCAAGCCACACTTTTGTGAATCGCACTGCTATGTATTGTTATAAGTAATCTTGAGATTCCCTGATATACTCACTCAGAGTTGCCGGAAGTTTATGTCTTTTGATTACATCTGCACAATATTTTTTGTACATTGATTTCAGTCCCTTACTGTGAGTGTTATCGTTTCTTTGAGCATAGTACACATATGCCTGAAGCAATACAACGTCAAAAGTTATAATTTCAATATCTTTCAAATCGTCAAGTTCTCTGGCTACATTGTCCACCATAATTTCTTTTGAGCAGAAATAATTCATATTATGATATGCTGCATATGCCAGGCTGTAAACTTCACCACGATCTTTGGAACTTCCCATTTTATAATTAACTAATTCGTGATTGGCAATGTTGTTAAAAATTGTTGTATATACAGGGTCAGTACCATACAGGCTGTCTGATTGTACTATTGCAACATTCCTGTCTCTATAATTATTCACAAAATTTCTTGCTTCATCATCAAGTTCTTTATAAACTTCATTGTGGATATATATATCTTTAAAGCTTTCGAACAGCGGCTCGATATATAACTTCTTCATA
>CAVJEY010000023.1:0-17738 GCA_963648745.1 Christensenellaceae bacterium Phil1 | reverse complement strand
TTTCAACGGTCATATTACTGCATTTGTATAGACAAAGCAAAATCAGTCAGCTTTACCCTGCAGTGTTTCTGTTTTTTAGCCTGTACCGCTTATCTTTGCCCCTGCCGATAATATCGATTAGACCATTCTCATTCATATCGCGTGCAATCAGATAAGCTCTTGTTTTTTTTATGTTCAGCAGATCCTGAAGCTCCTCATCAGTCATCTCGCCGTACTCTGCCAGATAATCCATTACTGTTTTAATCTGTGGTGTAACTGTAAAAGAGTCAGCAGCTGCCGACACTGTTTCGACATTATCTGCAGTTATATTCATATTGGGAAGAACCAGCTTAAAGGTATTATGTGTTACCTCAATGCGGGGCTGCGCACTGCATTCCTTATAAAGAGTGTAAATTTTACGGATACCGGTGCCGTAAGACTCTATCAGCTTCAGCCTGTGAAAGATTTCTGCGAGCCTGCTGTTACGAGGCTGTGAAATTCCGCTGCGTATATCCTCTGCCGAAAGACCCGGCAGCAGCCCGCCTATAGATATAAATTCCATACAGGAGCTGTTAATATTAATAATGCTGCTGCCGCTGTAGCTGTAATCGCGATGAACCAGAGCGTTAAGCAGCGCTTCGCGAAGCGCTGCCTTTGGATAGTCGGATTTTTCAATCCGTTCTAATCCTTTGAAAGTGGCTGTTGTGCGATTGCATAAGGACAAATACTCATAGCTGTCATTAAGCTGCCTGAAAATTGAGCCGCCAAATTCTTTTGCGTCTTTAAAAACAGTATTATTATCATCACCGAACACAGCGATTTTTACAGTCTGCGGGCACTGGTCAGACAGAATCAAAGCCAGATTGGTATACTGGTCGTCATTAATATTCCTAAGACCTAATGCAATATATTTATCTTCGGTAAAATCCACGCTATATCGCTCAAATGCGCGTTTTGCTTCGTCAAAAGACAAATCCTGCGTAACTGTACGCATTTCTTCAAAGGTATCTCCATCTGACAGCTTTATCATTCTGCGAATTTGGTCAAAAGAAGCCTGAGCGCTTGATGCCCCCTGTCTGACATATACACCGCCGGGTTTCATGCCTTTGGATTTAAGATAATAGGGCTTGTAACTGCCTTCTTCGATTTCAACCTTAATTATCCGATTGTCTTTGAGATTGTATCGCACGAACATTGTCACATCCGGCTGAATTGCATCACGAATACCATTGGTAAGTCTTGTGTATGTGCCATCTACGTCATCAACGCCGATTGGATTGCCGTTATCATCAATCCCTATATAGATAATACCGCCTTCAGTATTTGCAAATGCGATAACCTCTTTATAAATATCATCAGTCATCTGCAATTTATATTCAATGCATTCATTTTCATACTGCATATATAACACCTCCGCCTTTTCTTATCTATATTATATTCATTTTTTCACTTTTTTCAACGTTTTGGAGTGAATTTTCACTTTTTACTCACCTTATTCAGTGAATTTTCACTCTGACGGGTGAATTTTCACCCGCCTGTTCCTGTCACGGACACAGAGGAGAGAAACAGAAATTTTCCCTGAAAACAAAACCGCAGCCGTAAGGCTGCAGTCCTGCGTTTATATTTTTACCTATAAATCGTGTTTTTCTTCGTTAAGATACTTGTCCATAAGGGCATCTATGTCCGCTTCTCTCTCAGGCAGCGGAGCGTCCTTTTTCCTGCCGGCAATGGCAAGGATTATGCCGATTACAATAGCTGCAAGTCCAAGCCATTTCAGACATTCAAGCACCTGCGGGATACTGTTTGAGAACATATCGTAATCATCAGGCCCCCACTCGCCGTAATCAATCTCATACCATTTGAGCCAGAACTGACCGAAGAATGACAGCACTCCTGCGCAGATAAGAAACACACCGACTCTTACCGTATCTCCAACAGCAAGCTTGGTCTTAGGATTTACAGGGTGATTTTCAGGGTCTGTAACAGCAAGTCCGCCGAATGCAATCTTAAAGATAAAGTATGCCACAAGACCGCTGAGCAGTGCCAGCAGGCCGACAGCCAGATAATCGGTACCGTTGATAAGCAGCGCAATCACTGCTATTACCATTGGGCATCCCGCATAGAATATCATTGCAGCCCTGCCGCCTCTGATATAGTAAAGACCTCTTTCTTTTCTCTTTTCGAGAGGGAGCTTGCGTCTTAATTTAAGCACTGCAAGAGGGATAATTATATATATTGCAAGAATAAATACAACCTCCATACTTACAAGTGTTGTGAAATCCGACTGGCAGAGAATAAGTGTAACCACCGAAAGGGATAATACTCCGATGTACGGAACTCCTCTCTTTTTTGATACCTTTACCATAAACTGAGGGCAGAGGTGATCGTCTGCAAGTACGAAGAAGCCTCTTGAGCCTGATGCAAGATATGTATTGAAAATAGCGCACTGTGACACGATTGCAACTACGAGGAATACATAGCCCCATGCCTGACCCAGATGTGTTGTAAGTATTGTCGCATAGCCTATTGACTCGCCGCTGAAGCCGCCGTCTGTTGACCACAGTTCCCAGCTTCCTGCAGGAAGGCTTGCAAGTCCGCCTAAAGTAGGCAGTATGTATGTAAGCGCTACAAGCGGCATTGCCAGCATAAGTCCCTTAGGGATTACCTGAGGGTCTTTAACTTCGCCGCCCATATTGGATATGCATTCATATCCGCAGTACATCCATATGCATATGCAGATGCCGCCGCCTACTCCGTCAAGGATACCGTAATCCTCAGGAAGCATCGGTTCCATAGGGTTTGTCTGCCAGTTGATAAATCCAACCACGGCAACAAGCGCGAAAGCCATAACTATGAGAATTGAAAGAATTGTACTTACCTGTCCCACTTCTTTAAGTCCCATAAGGTTGATAACTGTGAAAATGAGAATCATGCCTATTTTGACTGCGTGCACGGCTGCCTCGCTCATTGGTATCATCTGGCTTACATAGCCTGCAACAAGTGCAACGTAGGTACCGTTGCAGATGTATGTGGACACTGTAGCCCACCAGCCTGTCTGGAAACCCCAGAACTCGCCGAAAGCTTCCTTTGCCCATACGTACACGCCGCCCTCTGACGGAAGAACCGCGCCGCATTCGGCAACCAGATTGCTGATAGGGTAGGCCCAGATTATAGGGAATACCATTAAAAGGATTAATGTCATACCGGGGCCTGATGCAGGTATTATTTCCTCAATACCGAAAGCCCCCGCTCCAACAAGACAGTACAGCATGAAAACTATTCCTGATACTTTGATGTCATGCTTTTTCAGTCCTGCAACACCTTGTGTATGCTGACTCATTTTTTACCTCCTTAGAAAAAACAAATATAAAATTGCAGGGCAGAATGTATAAGACTCATTCCGCCGACGTTTGAAAAAGGGCACTCAAAACGTCTTATACACATTATATATCATTTATTTCTCACGTTTTGCAATAGCACAAGGGTGTTAATTTTCTAAAAATTCGCAATCGCCGCAAATATGTAAGGGACAACTGCAAAGTAGTGTCACAATTTCATTGCAGACTGCAGGTCAGTCAATGCAGTACTGAATATACTCATCCTCCGCAAAGGATGGCACACTGTACAGAACAACCACCTCATCAATATTGTTTTTTGAGATATAGTCTGTAATGCTTCCTCTGTAAAACCTCATATCAATCATATGCGTTGTATTGTATTCGTCAATTACAAACTGTGCAAATGTGTTGGCAAAGGAATCTTTAATCAGGAGAAGATTTTTTTCTCCGTCCCCGCTTATCACTGCTGTCGCCTGATTTGAATTAAAAAACACACCGTATTTGTCCTGACTTTTGAGATACTTTTTTTCGTAAATATTATCTGTGATACAGTCCCCGTCGTTATAGCTGATTTTGTGCCGGGTGTTCATATAGCAGCCTGTGATTGTATCATACGGCGCCAGAGGATAATTCACCTTGGAATAGGTTGTGCCGCGGAAATTATCGCTGAGGGTTGTTTCTTTCCAGGCTGACAGCGGCTTTGGCAGCTCTCCTCTGCTCTTTTTCCAGCCGCTGTAGCAGTAATAGGCTCCGAGGCTTGTATAATGATGGTCTGTCATATAGTAGATATATTCATCGTTGTGCTTTTTCAGTATGTCTGTCAGGTCCACAGTATCGATTCCCATGCTTTTTGCATATTCAATCATTTTTTTCTGGCTTTTTTCTGGCAGCCCTGCAGGGAGTTTGTTATCCAGAATCTCTGATGCAGTAGGTATCAGCATAAGGCTGCTGCCGATATCGTATTGTTCTTTTAATCTGTCCGACAGTTTTTTTACTGCCCTGAGATTGGCCTCATACTGTTTGCTGTCGTATTCATCAAATTTGTCTATAAGGTAGCCGTCTTTTGCAAAAATCACTCCGCCGGCCTCTTTTTTGCCTGTAATACGTTCTGTTACGGTTTTAACTGCTATCCAGCTGTTTCTTGCCGGAAACTGATCGGCAAGATAATTTTCCGTGCTGTCCTCAAGATCTCCTGAGAAAAAACTTTCAAAGGATATTTCCGGAAACTGCGCCAGCAGTCTTTTTTCGTTTTCGGAGTAATCCGAGTCGGGGACTGCAATGCCGGCGACAATGCTGAGTGCCAGCAGTCCGCAGAATATTACAGCCACTATTTTGTTATACATAATGCACTCTCCCCTCTAAAATCTGAAATACAGGAACGGGTTGTATGATCCGCTGATAAGATAAGCTGCAGCCAGAGTAATAATTACTGCCGCGCCTGCCGCGTTCAAAGCTGCGAATCTCCTGCTGCCGCATTTTTTTTCAAGGCCTGCATATGCTTTTTTGCCAAGAGGCATTGCCGCTATGATACATACGGCAAACAGCAGGCCGTAAGATGACAGAAGATATGCGCCGGCAGAGTTGATAAGAGGCACATTTTTTCCAAACATCATACCCAGAAATCCAAGACCTTCTGAAATATCCTCAAATACGAAGAACACCCAGTTTGCCGTCACAAAAAACATTGTATATAAATGGCCTATGGCGGCGGGCGCTTTTTCAAGATATTCAAGCAGGAAATATTTCTCCGCTATAAGAAGGAGGCCGAAAAAAGCTCCCCATATCAGGAAATTCCAGCTTGCCCCATGCCAGAAGCCGGTCAGCAGCCATACGAGGGCTATATTGAAAAGCTGTCTTGTTTTGCTGCATCTGTTTCCGCCGAGAGGAATATATACATAATCTCTGAACCATGTGCCTAAAGACATATGCCATCTGCGCCAGAATTCTGTTATGCTTTTTGAAATGAACGGATAGTTGAAGTTTTCGGGAAAATCAAAGCCAAGCATTTTGCCAAGACCTATTGCCATATCCGAATATCCTGAGAAATCAAAGTAAATCTGCATTCCGTATGCCGCAAGTCCAAGCCAGACGGTAAACACGCTCATTTGAGCGCTGTCCATTGACTGAACCGTTTCCCACAGCAGGCCTATATTGTTTGCCAGTATTACCTTTTTGCCAAGCCCTGTTATAAAGCGTTTTACTCCCTCGCTGAATTTGTCTGCAGTATGTATCCGGCAGTCTATCTGCTCCGCTACAGTCCGGTATCTGACAATAGGGCCTGCAATAAGCTGCGGGAACAAAGCGACGTAGGCTCCGAAGGATATTATGTTTTTCTGCACTCTGGTGTCGCCCCTGTATACATCTATTGTATAGCTCATGGTCTGAAACGTATAAAAGGATATTCCTATCGGAAGCGGCAGGCCCGGAAGGGGCATATCCGTTCCGAGTATGCTGTTTGCCGTGCTTACCAGAAGGTCGCTGTATTTGAACAGGCACAGCAGTGAAAGGTTTACAGTCACTGAAATGATAAGGGGAATTTTTGCTTTGGCGCTGCCTCTGTATCTGTCGGCATACAGACCGCAGCAGTAATCTAAAACCGTTGAAAATATCATCAGAAAAACATATACAGGTTCTCCCCATGCATAAAAAATCAGGCTCAGCACAAACAGAAGTCCGTTTCTGTATTTTTGCGGTACTGTATAGTATGAAATCAGAGTGACCGGCAAAAACAGCTGCAAAAAAGTAAGGCTTGAAAACACCATTTTGTTGTCCTCCCTCCTGTTTTCGGGCATAAAAAACACAGCATAGCACAAATAACTGTTTTATGCTGTGTCATAGTCTGCCGTACTTGGTTTTATTTTGTGTTTTCTATAATACTGCCTATTGCGGCTTCAATATCGCCGCTTCCCTGTTTTTCTGAATACGAATATGAATAATCATTGTCGCTCCATATACCGTATCTGATATTTTCAAAGCTGTATATTGAAACTTCTGTTCCGTTTATTTTCACTGCTTTTTCAAGTGTGCCGCCATATATTCCGCTTACATCGGCTTTGCCTTTTTCTATATCAAATTCGGCTCCGTCGCTGTAGATGATTCTTCCGTGCTGAGGTATGCCGTCTGCTTCAATAACCGTACAGGTGTCTATGGTTTTGCCGCTGATAACAGGGATATCATAGCCCAGCAGAGATTTCATTTCTGTTACGGAAGCAACTTCTGTCAATGGGTTTGGAATCTCTGTGCTTTCTTCGCTTTTTACAGAGGCCTTTGGAATAACGGCATAATTTTTGGATTTCTTTCCGAAGACTTTTTTCCATGCCTTATCTGTTTTTTTGTATTCCGATTTTGCCAGTTTCGCGGCTTTTTTGGTGCTCATATCATCTGACGGACTTTTGCCTGCCAGAACAAATGCAACATAGTTGCCGTTTCTGTATATTCTTGCATTCATTACCTTTGCAACGTCAAAAGGATAGAGTCTGATATAGTCAACCCTTTGAGCATAAGCTTTATTGAGCTTTTTAACGGCTGTGTCTGCATATCCTTTTTTGACTTTTAATATGATAACCGTATCCATACATACACTCGGTACTGAGTTTTCTTTTGCAACATAGGATTTGATTTTTTTCATATCAAGCCCGTAGGTGTTTGCAAGTGCTTTTTCACTGATTTCGGTATTGCAGTTGTAGTTACTGCTGCCTATTGCTTTTTTGATCTGCTTTTCTATTTTGGCAGGTGTTATGGTTTTGGCACCGGCTGATACTGTGTCGGCTGCAGATACGCATACTGCCGCGCTGAATATCATAATAAGCGCCATTATTCCGGTTAAAATTCTTTTCATTTGTTATCAGCTCCTTGTTTTGTATTCTCTATAATTGTTTCGATATCTTTTTCAAGATTTTCATAGGATTCAGGTGCGGAATACGCATAAGAGAAGGTATCATCGCTCCATGTGCCGTATGCGGTATCTTCATAGCTGTATATGTCAACAGCTGTTTCGCATATGATTTCTGTTTTCTCTTTGCTTCCTCCGCTGATGCCGCTTGGATCTGTCTGACCTTCTTCCATATCAAATTCTGTGTCATCTGAGTAGACAATTCTTCCGTGCTTCGGATTCTGGCCGTCATCTATAACGATATATGAGTCCACGTTTTTTTCTTCTATTACAGGCACATCATATCCCAGAGATTCTTCCATTTCAGCAGAAGATGCCACTTCGACAACAGGATTACCCGCCTGTGTGTCCGGCGTCTGTTCCTGAGGAAAATAATTAAATGTTATTGTTCCTATCAAAGCAAGACACAGGCACGCAGCACAGGCGAGAAATGCTTTTTTGAGTTTTCTGGTTTTTTCTCCCGCAATCACCATCCTCAGCTTCTGCGGGGTGTCAATATCAATTGCTTCTTCTATCAGCCTGTCATCAATCAGGTTTAATGCTTCAAGTAAATTAATTCTATTCAAATCTGTAACCCCTTTTCATAAGATATTTTTTGAGTTCTTTTCTTACCCGAAACAGCTTCACACTGATGTTGTTTTCGGGAATATCAAGCTGCTGCGAAATGCTGCTTACGCTTTCGAGCAGGAAGTATCTTTTTATAAAAAGAACCCGCACTGTCGCATCAAGGCTTTTGAGGAAACTGTTTATATCACGTTTCAGAGCCGCCGACGCCAGCTGCTTTTCTGTAAAATCATCTGATGATATTTCGCAATCAAGCTCATTTAACGGTATGCTGTTTTCTTCGTTTCTTTTATCTCTGTGGTTGTATCTGTACCTGTCCAGAGAGAGCCTTCTTGTTATTTTGCATATAAACGATTTGTAAAAAGCGGGTTTTTGAGGCGGTATGGTGTTCCACACTTTCAGATAGGTGTCGTTTACGCATTCCTCAGATTCTTCAGGGCTGAATAATATCCCTTTTGCAACGGTTAAGAGAAGCCTGCCGTATTTGGCGGAAGTTTCTTTCAGTCCGTTTTCGTCACGAGCATAAATAAGTTCTACAATGATATTGTCCTCCACAGTTTTTTCCTTCCTTTTCTTTGAGTACTCATATATATAGACGATGTTTCTTTTTTAATATTACACGTTAATTAAAAAAACTCAAAGAAATTTATTATATACATCACAAAATGTAATTTTGTAAAAAGGTATTGGAAATTTGTTGCCCGTATAATATAATAAAAGTGTGATTTTACAACACTAATTCTTAATAATAATGTGAAGGAGCGTTTTTATGGAACGATTGATTTTGAAAAAACTGCTTGAATGGAAGGAATCGCCTTATCGCAAACCGCTGATTCTGAAAGGTATTCGTCAAGTCGGCAAAACATGGATTTTGAAGGAATTCGGCAAGCGCTACTATGAAAACACCGCTTATTTTAACTTTGACGAAAATGAAGAATACAAACAGTTTTTTGAGACCACAAAGGATGTTAATCGAATCCTGCAGAATCTGATGCTGGCCGGCGGTCAGAAGATTGTGCCGGAAAAGACCCTCATTATTTTTGATGAGGTGCAGGACTGTCCTAAAGTCATCAACTCTATGAAGTATTTTTGTGAGAACGCTCCGCAGTACCATATTGCCTGTGCCGGCTCTCTGCTGGGCATTGCACTGGCAAAGCCTTCTTCTTTTCCTGTCGGCAAGGTTGATTTCATGCAGATTGACCCTATGACTTTCTCAGAATTTCTAATTGCCAATGGGGATGAAAACCTTGCCGCATATTTGGAAAGTGTGGACAGTATTGAGCCGGTTCCGGACGCATTTTTCAACCCGCTGTATGAGAAACTGAAGATGTACTATGTTACCGGCGGTATGCCTGAATCTGTTCTGATGTGGACAGAAGCACGAGATGTCTCTGCTATGCAGAACGCTCTGTCCGGAATTATAGGGGCTTATGAACGTGACTTTGCAAAGTATCCCGATGTCAGGGAATTTCCGAAAATTTCTATGATTTGGAAATCGATTCCCTCGCAGCTGGCAAGAGAAAACAAAAAATTTATTTACAAGGCAGTTAAAAACGGTGCGCGTGCCCGTGAATATGAGGATGCGCTGCAATGGCTGGTGGATGCCCGGCTGGTGCATAAAATTTACCGCAGTACCGCTCCCGGTCTTCCCCTGGCAGCCTATGATGACCTGTCAGCTTTTAAGATTTATCTGTCGGATGTGGGTTTGCTCCGTCGTCTGGCGCAGCTGGCTCCCACTGCTTTTGGTGAAGGAAACCGCCTGTTCACAGAGTTTAAGGGGGCATTGACTGAGAATTTTGTGCTGCAGACTCTGATTACACAGTTTGAAGTGGCTCCCCGCTATTGGGCACAAAACAATCCTCCGTATGAGGTGGATTTCCTGATTCAGCGAGAGAATGATATTTTCCCTGTTGAAGTCAAATCTGAAGCCAATACATTCAGCAGGAGCCTGAAAAAGTTCAAGGAGCTGTTTCCGGACAGGGTAAGGCTTCGTATACGATTTTCGCTGAACAATCTGAAACTGGATGATGATGTGCTCAACATTCCTCTGTTTATGGCAGATCAGGCAGATCGTCTGATTGGCATGGCACTTGCAGATCGGCAATGATATTCAGAAGCCTGTTGAAATGTTTTTTTTCTCTCTGCAGGTTTTTCATATCACAAAAAGAAGGCTCCTGTGAAAGAGCCTTCCAGTATATCGCCGTTATTGTTATTTCATCAGCTTTGTTATTTTTGTCATGCCTTTGATCTCATCGTCAGCATATGCCTTGACATTCTGCAGTGTTTCTGTCAGAGCGTTTTTGTAAACGTCAATCACTTTATCAGTAACAGCTATGTCGGAATCACTGTTTGCTGCCTTGACAAGTTCGTATGTCGTGTGTCCTGTGTAAACTACAGGCGGCATTGAATCTGTTCCCCAGAAGGTCTTGTCTGTTGAGATATATTTCTGGTCGTACATTTTGGCAACGGCATCCGAGCCTTTGATTCCGAATATGTAATAGTTGTATTCAAGACCGTCATTCAGGCTGTAGAGAACATCTACGGCTCCTGTCTCGTCGTCATTTGTGAGTTCGTTGTTTTCAAGTGCGCTTACTGCTGTTTTTAATATCTCGGCATTGCTGTTTATTGTAGGGTGCCCGTATGCCACATCCTCAACGCTAGCTTCAAAGAAGCACTTCTGAATCTGAGCAAAAATTTCAAGAGTCTGACTGTTCAGCTCCACGCCCTCGGCCCTTATTGCAGCAGTGTCTTCTTCCGCCTTGGCAGCTTCTTCATATGCCGCATTTATTTCGGCAATCTTCGCATTGTAATCCTCTGCCGCGGCTCTCATATCAGCGACAGCGGCTTTGTAGCTTTCGATGTCAACACCGGCCTCACTGGCAATATCCTCGTTCAGATTTGCCTCCAGACGGTCGCAGGTTTTAGTCATGTCAAGCTCAAGGGCAGGTGTCCTGTCGATATATATTGCATATGCGCCGTACCAGTAGAGGTTGCCCAGCATTGTTGCTTCTGACCATGTTTCCTTGCTGTCTTCTGTTGTATGGTATCTCTGGCACATGAATTTGTCGCCGAGGAACCCGTTTATGAAATACGGTACGCCATGCCATCTGTAGGAAACGCCGTCCTCCATGTTGCTGGCATCAACAGGCTCTGCATCAAGCGTGATCTCTGTCATAGGAACGATACCTGACTCCTCAATGAGTTTTTTGCTCAGTGTTCCGAATTCGGGAACGCATGAAACTCTCAGAGTTTTGTCCTCAGGCTCAAATGCAGGAAGCTCGCAGTTGAGCATCGCTATTGTTGATTTGGCCCATTCAGGTTTGGCCTCGTCGATTATGCCCCATGCTCCTGTTGTCCAGTCAAACTGAGCATCTGTTGCGCCCCATTCCTCTGCGCCGTGAGCGACTACAGCGATATCATTTTCGGGAACGTATCCTGAGTCTATCATAGCTTTTGCTATGGTGAAGTCCATGCCTATTGCAGCGCAGTCATCCTGAAAACCGTACCAGTATTTGTCGTAATGACCTGACAGCATTATCTGCTGATCTGAGGATTTGCCTTTGATATATCCCACAACACTGTAGGTAGTGCCTTCGCCCGGAGCAAATTCTGCGTCTATTGTAAGAGTTGCCTTGCTGTTTCCGGCCTTAACCGCATCCAGTATATCCTGTGCCTGATTATAGCTTATTGCAACTGTAGGAATCAGATCAGGGCAGCATATATCCTGAACGTTTGCTGTGTCCTCATTGAGCTCTCCGTAGCCGCTGTTTGCATAGCTGATAAGAGCTGCGGCGCCTTTTTCGTGAGCCTGTCTTATGTAGCCGTCAATCCATGATTCGTTTGACTGGTCTACCTGTGCAATGACTATTTTGTCTTTGACATCAAGGCCTTCATAGTCTGCCTCAAAGCCTGTGCCTACATCAATGATTTCCGCTGTGATGCCGTCTTTATCTGTGCCTGAGCACTGATAAGCGGCAGGCATGAGATCGATTTCTGTGCCCTCTACAGTCAGGCTTGAATCATTGAACTGGAATTTGTCAACCTTTGTCGGGATTTTTTCAATATCGGTAAGTCCGATATTCGCCATTTCCTCTGCAAGGAAATCGGCGCATCTGTGCTCTGCGTCAGAGCCTGCTGTTCTCCAGCCCAGCTCGCAGTCCCAGTATTCCTCGTCATAGGCGAGTTTTTCTGTCAGGTCATATGCATACTCCATATCTATTGCGTTTGCATACTTCTCAACATCTGCTGTCATTGACAGGTCTGAATCAAGGCTCACCCCGCTGTTGCCGCAGCCTGTGAAGCACATTGCGATTGTCACTGTCAGTGCTGTTATGCAGGTCAGTAGTTTTCTTTTCATTTTCACTCCTCCTTGCTGAAAATATAAAATGAGTTCTTTAATAACAGTAACACCTGTATAATTTTCTGTCAATTCATTTTTTTCACGCAATTATCTTTTAGCAGGAAGGTCTGTCTTTTTCGGTGAAAAATCAAAGGCTGCCTCTTGGGCTGCCTCCTGACTATATTTTCATAACAAAACCTCCATATATCTTATGACTTTTGGCTTGACTCTAAGCTGCTCTGCATATTCCAGAAGAAGCGGTATATTCCTGCTCTTTGATTTCGCATACTGCTTCATAGCAGAATTAACAAGCTCAATGTTACTTCCTGCACCACGTAAAATATCACATAAACTTCTTTCGATGCCGTATGCTTTGATTTCATTGCCCATTGGAGATGCTAATATTGTAACTCCAAGCTCATAGTTTTCTGCTTTTATATGGTGAGTTTTCAGGTTGTATTCTGACAGTTTTTTTGAGTTGTATCCCTGCGGAAATGTCATATCATATCTTGAAGGAGTTCGGTCAGAATACCCGAGAAGGTACATTGCCGTATCGTGAGAATAGATTCCCTTGCTGAAGCGCTTCTGAATGACATACAGGTCATCGTCCCAATATTCATTAAAGGAGTAGAGTCCTCTGTCTATTTTATAAAGCTCACCGTCATTAACCATGTTGCACAGGGTTTGACCATGAACGCCTTTTTCTTTTGCCTGAGAAGCAGAAAACAATTCGGATACGGATTCCCGCAAAATACTTGCATTGGTTTTTTTGTCTGGCATAAGCACCTCCTTGATTTTCACACTATAATTTATATCATATTATAGTGTGAAAATCAACAGAATATATAATCTCTGTCCCGAAAACATCAAAACAAAAAAGGAGCCTGTCGCAGTTGCTTTTGGCTCCTCCGTCTTTCTCTATATATCCAGCTTGTCTGTATTTGCAATCCTGAACAGCACCTCATGCCTGTTTGTCGTGCCTGTTTTTTTGAATATGCTGTTGATATGCCTTTTGACCGTGTTTTCGGATATGAACAGCCTCTCTGCAATCTGAGGGTTGCTGAGTCCCGAATTAAGAAGCTCTATAACTTCCCTTTCTCTTTGGGAAAGACCGTATTTTTCTGATATGACAGCTATGGCGTCAACAGAGGCGATCTGTTTTTCTCTGAGTCTCAGCGGGTCTTTTTTGTAAAAATAGTATATGAGAGCACAGCTGAACACTGCAGCGATGAGGATAATCGGATCCATCGCATATATTGACATCAGGTTGTCCTCAAGCTCAAACCATACGCTGTAGTCCCAGTAGATAATCCACAGCATATAGCCTATCAGGATTGCAGACAGCGCGAGAGTTACCGATCTGCCGATGTTTTTCTGGAATTTCCTGAAAAGAGCAGCCATGCATACAGCGCCTATGGCGATTATCGCTGTGTTGTACGAAAGATTCAGTATCTGCAGCACCACCTTGCCGGCTCCGCTCTGAACATGAAGCATAAACGAATCGAATCTGCCCAGGGTAATCGAGAGAAACTGCGAGGAAATCTCATAGACGGCCGAGATCAGTATTACAAGCTTCATTGATATTTTCTGCTGCATATCCGACTGCACCACAAGCAGATATACCCATGCCGTAACGACAGCGCAGAACATAATATCGGAGATAGTAATCATTGCGAATACAATGCGGCCGGAGGCGCTTCCGTCAAGATAATAGTACACTGTGAAATCTATAATCATAAAAACAAACACTGCACCTGTAAACAAATACAGTGCTCTGTGTTTTTCGTCTTTTTCTCTTGCGCTGAGTATCAGAGTGAGTGAAAACGTGATTCCGCTCAGGATTATTACCGCGATATAAAGAAAATTATAAAAATCATTGGATAAAAACATTTACTGCTCCTAAAAAAGGTCTGTTTCAAAAGTATATCATATAACCGGGGGTTTTAACAGGGGCTTATTTGATGTCCGACAATTTGAGCTGAAGCTCCGCCTGATAATATGAAATCAGATCGTCAAGCTCATCTCTTATCTCGGCTATGTCTATTTCCCTGTTGTCAACATTGCTCAGAGCATATTCCCTGTAAAGCTTCCTGTGGTTAAGAGGGGTATGCCCGTACCACTGCCGGAATGCGCGATAAAAATATTTGGGATCCGAAAATCCGCACTGATAGGATATGTCGGTAATGCTCATATCCGTTGTAAGCAGCAGCAGCTCCGCCTTGTACACTCTGATATATGTTCTAAGCCCGCGAAGCCCCAAAAATGATGTTTTCTTCAGGAACTGTGACAGGTAGTTGGGATTTATATGCTCCAGCGCGCCCAGCTCCTCTATGGTCATGCGGCCTTTGGTGTTTTTGTAGATATATGCAAATATATGCTCGAATCTTGCCTTGGCGTCATCGGGAAACTGGTTGGGGTCATTCATCCAGTAAAATACCGAGAAATTTTCCTGCACTATATCCATGATAAGCACAGAAGTCCTGTTTATAATCTGTTTTTTCTCCGCCTCGCCGTATCTTGGTGAAATGTATGCATAAAACACGGTCAGCAGCAGCTTGTGCATATAATCTATCTTTTTTTCCATTGAAGGATGTATCTCTCCCTTGTGGCATACAAAAGACATATTTACAAGATCGCTGTTGCCAAAAAGCTTTGAGGTCTGGTCTATATAGAAGGAAATCAAAAGGTTATCCTCATCGGATGATATGCAGTGAACATCATCTGTATCTATAAGAATTATATCCCCTTCCTTCACCGTCAGATCCTCGTATGCGATTCTGATGTTGAGATTGCCTCTGGCACAGAATACAATCTCCAGACAGTCACTGTGAAAATGCGCCGGCTCGTGAAGCGCCTCATACACCTTAATCCCCATCGGAGTTCCCTCAATTAAATCTGTTTTTTCCTGTGATATTAACATAAAAACCTCGTTTATAGTCGTTTTTTTATATAATTATATCAAAACTGCGATAAAACGTCTATGGTTTTGTTCATCGCCATATGGCTATAATATAATTACAAAGGGCGCTCAATTAAAAATATTCAGAAAACCATTTTCAAAATTAAGTGAGGTGTGAAGTAAAATGGGTAAAAAGATATTAATCGTAGGCGTTGGAGCACAGGGCTCAACAGTTGCACAGAGAATGGACGAAGAACCAAATGTTGAAAAAATAATATGTGCGGACGCAGACCATAAGGCTGTAGACGAATTGGTTAAAATTCTTAAAAAAGCAGAGGGTACTTATGTTGATGCCAACGATATTGACAGTATCGCCAAAGCCGGCGAGGGCGTTGATCTTATCGTAAACGCGCTTCCTATCAGATTCGGTCAGAATGTTTTGGAAGCAGCTTTGAAAGTAAAAGCAAACTATCAGGATTTTGCGGCAACAGATGTACTTGACGGTCAGTGGTACGAATGGTGGCCTGACTGCATTCAGAAGCTGTACGATAATTACGGCAAAAGATTTGCTGCAATAGGCAAAATGGCAATAATGGGCACAGGCTCGGCACCGGGAATGATGTGCGTGGTAACCAGGAAGAACATGCAGCTTCTTGACACCTGCGACGACATTCTTATGATGGTATACGAAGGCGTTGAAGCCAAAAGATTTCTGCCTTTCTGGTGGTCACCGTTTACAGCGTTATCGGATATGACAGACCCGACATTCGCACTCAAAGACGGCGTTATGGTTGAGACAGAGCCTCATTCACTGCCTGTAACAAGACATTTCAAGGGCTGCGCAAAAGAAGTCACTTTAGTTGAGCACGCTCATGATGAAACAGTATATATGGGTCTTAACAAGGATACACACTACAAAGGCGCCAAGAATATAAACTTCAAGTATGGCGGAGTAGGCATTGATTTTGCCACACCTCTTTACAGAGCAGGCCTGTTAAAAAGAGAAGAAGAAACATACAAGGGACATACATTCATTCCGTTTGACGTCATCGTTTCACATATGCCGCCTGCACCTAAATACCACGACGAAATCAAGGAAATACTTGACGAGGGTCTGGTTAAAGACGAAGGTGCATTTGTATCGGAAGCTACCGGTATGAAGGACGGTAAAAAAGTGATGATCGAAACATATGTATATGCTCCGGGCTGTGTAGAGAGCTTTGAAAAAGCCGGAATCACAGGCGAACAGTATCTGACAGGCCAGTGCGGCTCACTGTTTACAAAGATGTTTGTAAACGATGACTATACTCAGACAGGTCTGATTTCATCCGATATGCTTACATATGAAGAATGTGACAAGTATCTTGCTTATGCAGCGGCACTTGACATTACGGCAGAAACAGAGGTAATTCCTCTATAATATAACCTGTTTCCTTTTTTAGCATAATACCATAATAATCGCATAGTTTGACACGCTGCAGCCATATTGACTGCAGTGTTGTTTTTTTGCTTTTAATGTGCTAAAATCTATTTGTTGGTTTTGCAGTACCGTTTACAAAGGAGAAATTTTATGTATTATGAAATAGACATTGCAGGCAAAAAAAGAAATCTTCAGCTTTATGAAGTAGGTGAAAATACAGATATTGCCGCATTTATACTTTTTGGCGATGTTGAAATTACACAGCACGCTGCCAGAAAACTTCTTGAAAAGGCTCCTGATTTTGATATTATGCTTACAGCAGAGGCCAAGAGTATACCTCTTATCTACGAAATGGCAAGACAGGCAGGCATGAACGACTATATCGTGGCGCGAAAAGGCGTTAAGGTATACATGGAAAACGTGCTTTCTGTAGAGGTTAAGTCAATAACTACAGATCATATTCAGCATCTGTATCTGGGAGATAATGAAGTGTCGAAAATCAAAGGCAAAAAAGTCCTTATTATAGATGATGTTATCAGTACGGGAGAGTCTCTTGCGGCTATGGAGGAGCTGGTTAAAGAAGCCGGAGGCATTGTGGCGGGCAAAATGATGGTTCTTGCCGAGGGTGATGCCATAAACAGAGATGATGTCATATTCCTGGGCGAGCTTCCGCTGTTTGACGGAGCAGGTCAGGTTAAATAAACCTCAAAAAAGGTAAGAATTACAGCAATATTAAAATCTGCGGACATTCGCAGATTTTTTATTAGGCATTAAAAAAGGCGCCTGTAAGGCAACCTGTAAGTGTCAAAAAGGGGGGATAATGAAAGGGAGCGATAGTGAACTCCCCTCCATTATATGTTGTATACATATTGAGTTTATATAATCAAAGAGGGTACTTTAATTAAATATATACAATACTCTTAGAGTATAACCTGTTTTTCGACTTTTTTCAACTGTTTTTTTGATTTTTTTTAATTTTTTTTGAAATTTTTTTGTGCCGGCTACTCAGGCAACCAATTTATATCAAAAGAAACAGAATCCCCCGTCTTCACCCCAGCCGTGGGCAATGCACTGACAGTTCTTATCTTCGGGACGTCCGTCGCCGCCCTGTCCGTACATAACACAGGCGCAGCCGTATGTATTGTTATCCTTATTGTCGATACCGCCGCCGCCTCCTGCAAAAGCGCACACACAGAAACCATCTGTAGAGCCGCCGGAGACTGCATCAAGCTCGTCATCATTCAGCTCGCCACATGATTCCTCCTTGGCAAAATCAGCTTCACTAAGCTCTATGCCAAGCTCTTTTG
>CAVJEY010000022.1:0-18112 GCA_963648745.1 Christensenellaceae bacterium Phil1 | reverse complement strand
CATTCAAAATACAGATGGTGTATTGTGATATATTTATGTTATTATGTTCACCCCGTTTGAGCACGAAGCCTGAGCGTCTACTCTCTTTCAAGCGAAGTAAAGCACAATACCTGAAGCAGTTATAATATTCTAGCAGCTGTACTTGATATCACCGTTTACAATAGTCATCAGGGCTTTTGTATCTTTAATCTGTTCTGATGGTATATCGAGCAGGTTTCTGTCAAGAACAACGATATCCGCAAGCATACCTACGCCCAATGTACCGAGCTGGTTTTCAAGACCTTCACCATAGGCTGCTCCGTATGTATACATCTCCAGCAGTTCCTCCATTTCAAGCTTTTCCTGCGGATTCCACCCGCCATCAGGTGTATTGTCATCGTGAAGTCTTTCAAGTCCCGAAAAGATTCCCGCAAAAGGACTTCCTTCAACAACAGGGCAGTCGCTGCCGCCTGCAAGAACCGCACCTGTGTCCACAAGCTGTCTGAACACCCATGTGTTTTTTGTTCTTTCGGCTCCCAGAATTTCAGGATAGTTATTGTCGCTAAAGGACGGCATGCCCGACACAATATGCTCCGGCTGCACCGATGCCATAATGCCGGTCTTTGCAAACCTCTCTATATCTGCCGGATCTATTAACTCTATATGCTCCACCTGATGTCTTGAAGTGCCTCTGCCATATTTGATTATAGCATTTTCATATCCGTCAAGCGCTGCTCTTACCGCTGCATCTCCGCAGGCATGAAGCCTTACCGACATGCCGTTCATATGAGCTGCTTCTATAGCATCGTTTAATTTGTCAAGGTCAAGAAGTGCCCCGCCTTTTTCACCGGGACGGTCACTGTAGTCATCAAGCATCAGTGCGGTATGGTTGCCCGGAACTCCATCAACAAACTGTTTTAAGAAAGGTATTCTGTAAAATCCTTTGCCTTCCTTCTCCGCTTTTGCTCTTTGAGCCGTAACAGTTTCAATATTCTCAAACAGATCAAGCGCTGCGTTCACTCTTATCTTCAGCTTGTCCTCTTTTGCCATTTTGAGGTATGCACCGATATATGAAAGGTCTATTCCAAGATACGGAGTCATGTCTGTAATTGAAGTAATACCGTATCTCAGAGCTTTATCTATATAGAGGCCGGCCAGTTCTTCAACCTGCTCGTCTGTAAATTCAAATGCAACTCTTGCAGCTATCGAAAGTGCTGTTTCATATAAAAAGCCTGTTGCCTCGCCTTTTTCATCTCTTTGAATTTCTCCGTAGTCAGGATCCGGTGTTTTGTCTGTAATTCCTGCAGCCTCAAGCGCCGCACTGTTTACCCATGCGGAATGGAGCTCATCGTCCATAAGCATTACAGGTCTGTCACTTATTACTGCATCAATGCTTTTTTTGCTCGGAAGCCCCTTAAATGCAAATTTGCTCCAGCCAATCCCTATGATCCATTTGTCGTCAGGGTTTGCATCTGCATATTCTTTTGCCAGCGCCACTGCCGCTTCCTCTGATCCGGCACCGGACAGATCGGCATATTTACTCAGCAGCCCCGCCTGAATCAGATGCACATGGTTATCATGTATTCCCGGCATAATCAGACGGTCTTTTGTAAATTCATAGACTTTAGTATCAGGCCCTATAAACGGGGGCTCTTCACCTTCTTTTCCAATCCCTGCAATTCTGCCGTCCTTTACAGCGACAAAATTAATGTCCTTTGCCATACATCCCGCATCTTTTTTACCATAAAAAAATGTGGCTCCTTTGAGTATCATATCAGCCTTGCATTGTATCATACAGCACGCTCCTTCCTGTTCCTTAAAATTTAATAAATTATTTTTACTGCATGTTCTTCTTAATAATAAAGTTTACATCAATTTTCAGGCAACATATATGTCTTACTTGCCGATTTTTTTGTTTTCATGCGGCTTTTAGCCATAGATTTTAATTTTAAGGCGGTATTTCTTTGTTTTATGTTATCAAAAATCGCAACTAAGACCTGTTTTTGGCGCCGCAATATTTTTACTCAATCACATTTTTACACGCAAAATCATAAATCTGTTATATAAAGTCTGTTTTTATACGGCTTTTCAGAGCAGAATTTTAATAAATTTGTTCTGCGGTTCCCGACTTTCCAGATTGAAATAAGGTATTTGTTAATATATAATGAATATGCGATGACAACAAAAACAGTTTTTTGCTGTTTTTTAGAGAAAGGATACATTTCTATGCTCAAAAAAATAGATTATGAAGACGGTCTGCCTGTAAAACTGGAGGTGTGTTCCCTGGGTCAGTATCCATGGCATACTCATAACGATATTCAGATAGTATATGTGCTTGAGGGCGAAATCGAAATCAAAATAGCTTACGCCCGCTACACTCTTGTCAAAAACAACATTCATTTCATCCATAACGATGATGTTCACGGATTCAAAGGGCTTACCAGAAACAACATGGTGCTGTTTATAAGCTTTAATATGGAATACTTTCTGGAGTTTTTCCCTGATCTTGATACTCAGGTGTTTACAACCAAGGTCGGCGAAAATGTAGTCACCTACAAAAAACAGCTTGCCATTAAATCTCATATTTTCTCCATTATATCCGAGCTTTATTCCAAAGGCATAAGATACAGAGAGAATATACAGGAGATTTCAAAAGATTTAATATCGGATCTTTACGCCAATTTCAGAGGTTTCACACTGGATCTGTCCAGCAGAACTTTTGAACACAAGGTGCCTCATGATATGATACAGATAGACAGAATCGGCAGAGTCGTAAGCTATATATACAGGAACTACCCCTACAAACCGACGCTTAGTGAAATCTCCAGAGCGGAGAATATAAACAGCTATTACCTGTCACATCTGTTTCAGCAGTTCACAGGCGACAGCTTCAGAAACTTCGTAAGCATGGCAAGATGTGAAATGTCAGAGGCAGAGCTTTTGTCTACAGATGCATCAATCACTCAGATTTCTCAGAATGTGGGATTTTCAAACCTCAAATACTATACGGAGAGGTTCAGAGAATGGTTTGGCTGCTCTCCGAAAGAATACAGGCAGCTTTACAGAGGTGAGATACTCGGAATTGCAAGGACAGATGTCAGATTTCTGCCTCTCAACACTATAGACAATACTATCAGAACAGACTACGGGGAGCTGCCTGTATTTACAGGAGCTTCAAGCCGTGTTATGTCTGCCGGTATCAATTTCACCGGGTTTGAAAATCACAAAGCCGCCCTGAAAAAGCTTCCTCATACAGATTACGAAAGCTGCAGTATGTATACGGATTACAACGCCCTCTCAGACTGCATCGCGCTCCTTAGAGAGGTTTTCAAAAATCCTCTTGCCGCAGACTCTCTGCTTGCAAGATGCACACTTTATGACAGCCCTGTGAATCCTCATGGACTGTTTACCTGTAACGGCCTCAAAAAACCTCTTTACTATCTGTGCGGGTTTCTTAAATCTCAGGATGAATACCTTGTGAAGCATACAGGCCGGTATATGATTACTTCCGATACCCGAAATATTCAGCTTCTGTTTTTTAATGATGATACCGAAAACGAGCAGGATTTTGAGTTCAGTTTCTTCAATGTTCCGGGCACCTATCAAATGAGAATTTCGAGGATCGGCAGGGAAAATTCATGTATAGCATTATGGAAACAGCTTAATTTCAATCCGAACCTGACTGCTGCGGACAGAGATACTATAGAGAGAATATCCGCGCCCGATATGAGCATACGCCTTCTTGACACGCCCGGCAACTTTACTTACAGCGAAACGCTTGCTCCCAACGAGATAGTGTTTGTTCAGATGAAGCTGCTCTCAGAACAATCAGGCTCATAAATATATAACTTCTCAAAACATAAACCGCCACTTCATATTTCGCCTGCAAACAATTGAAAAATCGCATTGACCTGTCCTATGGGATACAGTATATGATAATGCAAAATTATAATTTTGCGAAAATTTTACTCAAAGAAGCAAATGATACAATCAGGGAGGTTCAGATGAAAGCAGACAGAATCTTTATAAACGGACAGATTTATACGGTAAACGACAAAAACGAGTGGGCAGATGCCATAGCAATAAAAGGAGACAGAATAATATACGCAGGCAGCAATCAGGGAGCGCGTGATTTATGTGACAAAGACACCACAGTTACTGACCTTGAGGGAAAAATGATGCTTCCCGGATTCATAGACGGTCACTGTCACCCGGTACTTGCGGCGCATTTTCTTTGCGGAGTATATCTTCAGATTGAATGGGGCGTTAAAGAATGCCTTGCAGAGATCGAAAAATATGTAAAGGCACACCCTGACAACAAAACTTATTTCGGCATCGGATATGCCGAGTGGATTTTTGATGAAACAGGTCCGAAAAAAGAAATGCTGGATGCCATATGCGCCGATAAGCCTATGATGATTCTCGGCAGCAGCGCCCATGAAGCATGGGTCAATTCAAAAGCTCTCGAGCTTGCAGGCATAACTAAAAACACACCGGATCCGATACCCGGATTTCACTATTTTCACAGAAATGCAGAAGGCAACCCGACAGGCCATCTGGTGGAAACCGGCCCGCAGAACATCATAATGGACAAGATCAATTTCTTTGATCCGGATACAATAGAGCACATAATGGAAGCTGCATCTGCTGAATATGCCGCTATGGGAGTAACTTCAACATGCGACATGGGTATGCAGAAATTCGGTCTGAAAGTATATTACGAAAGCATCCCTCAAATGATAGAAAACGGCACATACAAACAGAGATTTTTCGGCTGCGGACAGATGATTGCCGAAAGAGGTGACGAAAACACAATATTGCCGCAGCTGACAGAGCTCAGTAAAAAATACAGTTCAGACAAATACAATATACATTTCCTGAAGATAATAAACGATGGAACCCTCGAAACAAGATCGGCAGCACTCAGTGAGCCTTATGACGAAAGCGGCGCCATAGTGAAGCCGCTGTTTACAAGAGAAAAGATAGCAGAAATCGGACTGAAGGCTGCCGCCGCCGGGCTTGATATCAATGTTCACGGCATTGGTGATGAGGCGATAAGCGGTACGCTTGCAATGGCAAAGGCGATACGCGAAGCAGGTTATGACGACTGCCGTATCACAAACTCCCACTGTGACTATGTCAAGGATGAAGAACTTGCACTGTTTGGCAAATACAACGTTGTGGCAAACACTACCTGCGTATGGCATTACGGCAATCCCGACATGGAGGCAGTAATCGGAGACAGGCAGAACCGCACATTCAGACTAAAAACAATGATAAACGGAGGCTGCCGCATGGGGCAGGGATCAGATTTTCCGGTAGACGAATTCGGCAGAGAGCCGCTCAAGGGCATAGAGATGGGCTGCACCAGACAGCTGTTTGACCATCCTGAGCTTCCTGTGCTGAAACCATATGAAGAAAAGCTTTCGGTTGAGGACGGTATAAGAAGCTACACGATAAACAACGCCTATCAGATGCACATGGACGACAGGCTCGGCTCTATCGAGGCCGGCAAATATGCCGATCTGGTGATACTTGAAAAGAATCTGTTTGATGTTCCTCTTAATGAGATACACCGGATAAAGATATGCGAAACTGTAATGAACGGAAAAACCACCTACAGCAATTATTAAAATCCGCAAATACGTCTGCGAAGTAAACGCGCAGCCTGAGGCTGCTGCGGTTACTTTTATTCATCGCGCAACGCCATATAAACCATATTCGTGCGGATATTACCGGGAACATGATATTCAAAAAATCGGCCGGGGTCATACCCTTCGCTGATTTTTTCTGATTTTTTTATCTCAAAGCCGTTATCTTTGAGCGCATTTTTAAGAAAATCCGAAGTAAACACATCGGGCGCCGCATCAGGATACAGCTCATGCACTCTGCGCAGCGAATCAGAACCTTTTTTGTAGTACTCCACAGTACCGACAATAGCTGCTTTTTTTGCAATGCAGGGTGCAATCATATCCAGATAGTGTCTTTTTTCAAAGAATCCAAGATTGCAGGTACCCATATAGTCTATGATAACGTCAATGCACCCCTCACGCAGCGGCAGGCGGCCGTCCTGATTGATTATATATGCTATTTTAAGATCGGGAGCTGCATTTGCGATATGCTGCCGCATAGTCTGAATGGTTCTTTCGCTTGGCGATGTGACAAAGAACATGCTGTCTCTGATATCATCATCGTCACAATGGCTGTAAAGATACTGCATCGATGCTTCAGGAAAAAGGATTACTTTGTTTCTAAGGTCAATACTGCTCAGTTCTTTGTGCATCCACATACCGCTTTTGTGCAGATTGGTCATGTACTCATTACTGTTCTCATTCATAGCCATCAGCAGCAGTCCGTCTTCATTGATTGAAATGTTTTCTTCACCAAAATAGTTGTGCAGGAATTTATCATCGTTATCCAAATCTTTGAGTATATCAGTAAAAACCATACCGTTGCGCAGTTCGGCCTGATATCCGCAGCTGCATGTGAGCCTGCCTGCAGTAATCGAATCACCGATGATATCAACTCCTGACAGGCTGAGCCTGTTCTTGCACTGAGGGCAGCGCAGCAGATTTACAGCCTCCAGAGGAAATCCCGTAAGCTGACCGTATGAGCTTTCCGTGCATTCCCCTGATGTTCTTCCTGCAGTATAAATACTGCTGTTTTCGATTTCTTTGATTTTTTTATCAACAATTCGTATATAGCTGTTAATCTGAAGTCTCTCGTCATAAAGAGAAGCTTTTTTGTCCCGCAGATAGTCAAGAAGCTTTTCGTAAAGCAGATAGTCGTCTTTGTTGTAAAAACGAAAAAGGCTCAGGTATTTACTCATCTCACTTAGCTTAAACCCCGCGTTCTTCATCGCAATAATAATCTCCATCTCGCCGCAGTCAGCATCTTCAAAGCAGTACTGAAATCCATCCTTGCCCGGCACAAGCAGCCCCATGTTTATGTAGTGCCGCACTGCAGAAACAGATATATCAAATTTTTTTGAGAATTCTCCGATTTTCATATATGCTCACTCCCTCGTGTTTTGAAACTATACAAATCTATCGCACCGCAATGATGACTTCAATGTAGGATGTGCTGTACATCGCTTCTGATGCGCAATCGCGTCAATCAGCATACACAAACATTATATCACAAAACATAAAGTAATGGTTTATGTTTTTGTCTGAAAAACCCGAAAACCGCCTTGACTTTACCTTATAGTCAAGTGTTATAATTTGCACAAAAGTTGTGATTTTTATAAAAATTACGCATAGAGGATATGAAATTCGCAGGATCTGCCATATATCGCGCAGACACTTTTATGTTATGAGGGATAAAAAGCAATGATTGCAGACAGGCTATACACAAACGGAGATATTTTCACTGTAAACGAAGCTCAGGAATGGGTCGAAGCCGTTGCTGTAAAAGAAAACAGGATTGTTTATGCAGGCGACAGAGCCGGTGCAGAGAAATACTGTGACAGCAATACAATAATACATGATTTAGAGGGAAAAATGATGCTGCCCGGATTCATAGACGGACATTGTCATCCCGTGCTGGCAGCACATGTACTGTCAGGGATAGTGTTCGATATAGACTGGACTCTTGAAGAATGCCTTGATGAAATCAGGGCATATGTTGAGGCTCATCCCGATAATGATACATATTTCGGACTGGGCTACGCTGAATGGATGTTTGATGAATCCGGTCCCAAAAAGGAACTGCTTGATGCTATCTGCAGTGAAAAACCGATGTTCATGATGGGCAGCGGCGGGCATGAAGCATGGGGCAACAGCAAGTGCTTTGAACAGGCCGGTATAACAAAAGATACACCGGATCCTCTTCCCGGACTGCACTATTTTTCCAGAGATGAAGAAGGTAATCCGGCAGGTCATATAGTGGAAGGCAGAAGCGCAGCTCTCATAATCTCAAGAATTAATTTCTTTGATGCAGATAAAGTTGTTAAGCTTATATTAAAAAATTCCGCAGACTATGCGGCAATGGGCGTGACAGGCACAGCTGACATGGGAATCTACGCTTATCTTGAAAAACAGTATTACGCTGCTATAGATAAAATCAGAGCAGACGGAAAATACCTGCAGAGATTTGTCGGATGCACATGTCATGTTGATGATCCCGCCGATGTTGACGGCAGAATCGAGACTCTGCTGAAAGCCGGCAAAAAATACAATGACGATCTGTTTCGCATAAATTTCCTCAAACTCATAATTGACGGAACAATGGAAAGCCGGACAGCTGCTATCAGCGAACCGTATCCTGAGGACGGCTCTGTGGTGGAACCTCTGATGGATGAAGCTCTGGCGGCAGAAACAGGACTTAAAGCGGCAAAAGCCGGACTCAATATAAATATGCATGCCATAGGAGATATCGCGGCCAAATCGGTTATCGCCATGGCAAAAGCTGTGCGCGAAGCAGGATATGATGACTGCCGCATCACATGCTCACATTCACAGTATATAGCCCCTGACGATATTCCGCTTTTCGGCAGATACAACATAATTGCAAACGCCACCGGCGTGTGGTTTTACGGCAATCCTCTGATGGACAAGGTGCTTGGACATATCAATAATGAAACCTTCCGTATGAGGAGCCTGATTGACGGCGGTGCAAGAATGGCACTTGGCAGCGATTTTCCTGTGGACGAATACGGCAGAGAGCCATTAAAAAGCATAGAGATGTGCGCAACCAGAAAAATGTACGGACAGCCCGATGCTCCGGTTCTTGAGCCTGCGGACGAAAAGACCACAGTAAAAGAAGCTATCAGAGGCTTTACGATAAACAATGCCTGCCAGATGCATATGGATGATGTTATCGGCACCATAGAAGCCGGCAAATATGCAGACTTTGTGATTCTTGAGCAAAACATACTTGAGATTCCGCCGGAAAAAATCCACGAGGTAAAGGTCTGCGAAACCGTTATGAACGGCAAAACAACATACAAAGCATAAAACAGCGGCAGATTTCTGCCATAAATTTATGATCACAAACCTCAAGGTGAGTGTATATATAAGGTAATTGTCTTTTGTTTTTTAAGGACAACCCGCAATTATTTATTATTTTATTACTGAAAGGAGACTGACTATGTCAAAACCAAACTACACGGGCGGTCAGATACTGACAGACGTAACGCCGGGTTTGAAGAAAAAGTATTTCTCGCTTTCTGCGATGATATTTTATCTTTACTGCGCATGTGCAGGCGGCGCATTCGGCGTAGAGTCCATGATTTCATCATCAGGCCCGGGACTCACACTTATTTTACTTGTACTTATCCCTATCCTCTGGGCGCTGCCTATAGGTCTTTACTGCTCAGAGCTTACAAATCTGATACCTGTAGATGCAGGTCCGTATGTATGGGCAAGACTGGCATTCGGAGAATTCTGGGGATTTGCATTCGGCTTCTGGATGGCACTTGCGTTGTATCTGACAGGCGCTGCATATGTTGTGCTGGCTGTTAACTACATAGGCAACATCATCGCACTGACACCGGTAGCTGCATTCCTCATTAAGGCTGCATTCATAATCCTGTTTACTATAGTAAATCTGAGAGGCCTTGAAGAAGTAACTACTCTAAGCACTATATTCTGCATTATCGTACTGGTTGCATTTACAGCAGTAGCTGTAGTAGGTCTGACTCACTGGACAAACAATCCGTTTGACCCTATAATGGTTCAGGGCGACAACGCATTCTCAAGCTGGGGTACAGGTATCGCAATCGGAGTATGGATGTATTGCGGATATGTACTTATAGCATATATAGGCGGCGAGGTGGAAAACCCGCAGATTATTCCTAAGGGAATGAAGATATGCATCATTCTCATCACCCTCAGCTACCTGCTTCCTACTTTAGGCGGTATCGTATCCACAGGTCCATGGGAAGAATGGGGAATCAGCATAGACTATGCTTCAGTACTTACGCAGAATCTGGCTCCATGGGCAGGCGTGGCATTTATGATTTGTGCAGTTATCGCGCAGTGTTCAATATTCAATGCATCGATTACATCGGCAACAAGATCCTTCCTGCCTATGGCACAGGATAACCTTTGCCCTAAATTCCTGTCGAAGCTGTCACCTAACAAAGGTGTACCTGTAATTCCTATCCTGCTTGCGGCAGTAGTAAACCTTATTCTCGTAAACATCAACTTTGAAGTTCTGGTTACTATACTTTCACCGGTACTTTTCGTATTGTATGTTGGCCTCGCATTTGCATACGCCAAGCTGAGAAAGGACTACCCTGTTGAAAAAAGAAATCTCTATGCTGTAAAAGGCGGCAAATTTGCTGTAGTATACATCTGTGGCGGTCCTCTGCTTGTAGGTGTTATAAGCTTCCTTGTAAACGGAACAAACTATTTCCTTCTCGGATTCATAGCTATTATTGCGGCAGTGATATTCTATCCTATATGCAAGTGGGTATATGGGGGGCTTTACAAAAAAGACCCTGAGCAATATCCTATCAACCCTAAGACAAAGCTTGCAAAAGGCGACATCGGAAGATTCGGCATATTCTTCCTGCTGTTTGGATTCGTGGCGTTTGCCGGTTCATTCTTCCTTGCATGGTATGAAGGCAGCTGGGGTCCTGCATATTATCTGGAAACATACGGTTCAGGCATTATGAGCAACTTTGACCTGATGCTCAGCATAGCTCGTTGGGGCGGCGTAGTAATGCTGGTTCTGGGTGTGATATTACATTTTGTAGGTAAAAAATGTGATCCTGCTGAATAATAATATCTGAAATATTGCTAAAAGGAAAACTTACATAAAAAGCAGACTCAAAAGAATGGCGCACTGACATTAGTCGGTGCGCCTGAGTTTTTGGGAACAATCAGTTCTTTACAAAACGCCGGCAGTTTTACTGCAGCTCAAACATATCGGGTCCCACTCCGCAAAGCGGGCATTCGTAATCAGCAGGCATTTCGCCCTTGTAAACATATCCGCATATTTTGCACACATATGTCTTTAGGGGTGCCGCTTCCTCTGCAGGTGCTTCCTGCTCTGTCATTGAAGCCGCAACAGCCTCAACCAGCGCATCTATATCCGCCATCTGTTCTTCTTTGAGGGCAGATCTGACAGTTACGCTCTTTTCGATATATGTCATGTTTTTACAAAGTTCAAGTATGGCTTTCATGCCTCTGGTTGCCATAGGCCCCCATGAACCGTTTTCGACAAAAGCGATGGTTCTGTGCTGCAGGTTGTGGTTTGCAATATCGTGAAGCAGGTTTTCCATATTTACAAATACACCCGCATTGTAGGTTGTCGAAAGGAATATGATGTGGCTGTACCTGAACGCTTCCGATAAAATATATGAAGCGTGTACTGCCGAAACATCGTACATTTTGGTTCTGATGCCTCTGTCTGCCAGTTTTGCGGCAATCACTGCAGCTATGCTTTCGGTATTGCCGTAAACCGAGGCATAAGGTATAAGGACTGCTTTTTCTTCAGGCTCATATCTGCTCCACTTGTCATACATACCGATGATATCTGACAGGTTGCTTCTGAATATAACGCCGTGGAGAGGCGCCAGCATCTTAATATCAAGAGCAGCGGCCTTTTTGAGAACAGCCTGTACCTGCGGTCCGTATTTCCCAACTATATTAGTGTAGTATCTTCTGGCTTCGCTGTAGTCAACCTGTGTTTCATCATCAAATATGCCGCCGCTTAATGCACCGAAGTTGCCGAAGGCATCTGCCGAAAACAGTATTTTCTGCGATTCTTCGTAAGTAACCATTACCTCTGGCCAGTGCACCATAGGTGCCATAAAGAATCTGAAGGTATGGGCGCCTGTGCTCAGAGAATATCCTTCTGTAACAATATGAACCCGCGCGTCTATATCAAATTCAAAGAACTGGTTTATCATTTTTTTGATTTTGTCGTTGCATACGACCGTAACCTCGGGGTATCTCATAATCAGCTCTTCCAGCGATGCCGCATGATCGGGCTCCATGTGGTTTACTATCACATAGTCAAGCGCCCTGCCTGCGAGCATATGTCTGAGGTTTTCAAAAAACTGCTTTGAAACTGCTCTGTCCACAGTATCAATTACAGCTGTTTTGCTGTCATCTATAAAGTATGAGTTGTATGATGCTCCTTCCGGAACAGGATATACGTTTTCAAACAGGGCAATTCTTCTGTCACTTGCCCCTATATAGCTTATCTTGTCGGTTATTTTTCTTGTGCAGTACATAATCCCGCCACCTCCTGTCTGTCTTTTTGATTTCACAACATATATTCTACTCAAAATCCGCTGCGGTTTCAACAGCATATTTTGTTCCATGTATTCAGATCAATGATACCCGCGCTAAATATACTTTATGCATTTTCAATGCCGGTTTCAATGCCGTATTTTGCTTTGAGCTCTCCCAGCTTTTTGAAGTGCGCCTGCTGAGTGTGTATCTGCTGTGCTTCTCTGGTTTCCCATATTTCCAGAAGAAACAGCTCATTATCATGCTCTGCCGGCCAGTAGTATTCATAGCGCACATTGCCTTTTTCTTTTTTGGACAGAGCCGCAATATCAAGCTCTCTGATTTCCCTGTAAAATCCCTCTACAGCGGCTCTGTCGCTGCCTTTGTAGGTAACATAAATAGTAAACATGAATTTCTCCTCCTATTTGTAACTGAATTTTGAATTACCGTCAATTATATTTATCCAGGTATTTCCGACAGCAAGCTTTATCTCATTGCCGTCTCTGTCCTTAAACACCGTAGGGCTGTCCGAATCTTTTTTGCTCCATGTGCATTCAAACATTCTGCCTTTTGTAAATACCCACGCATCTCCTCCCGCGCACATATCTATATCCAGTCTGCCCTTGTGGTCAAGCACACTGTCTGATACCCTGTAGACTATAAGGTTTGAGGTTTTAATCAGCTCTCCGTCAGTAAAATCGGCATATTCACTGCCGTTTACAAATTTCTGATAAACTCCCTCATCGCTTAAATATCTGTATGTATTATCGGCATCCGAATAGGCAACTCTTATCTCTGAAACCTCATCATTTGCCGCAAATTCTATATCGCTCAGATCCGGAAGCTCGTATTTTTGCCATGGCCATTTGAGGTTCGCTTTAATCTCCGCCTCACGCTCTGCAATATATTCATCCTGTGTGCCTGTTAATACAGCCTCCTCCTGCTCGTCCATAAAGCTGAAAGCTCTGACATTCACCTCCGTATCCCATCCGCTGTCTCTGGCCGCTTTGAGTACATCCTCAGTGTCTACAAGGCAGTCATGGGGCGCAGGCTTGTCATCGGTTCTGTAAAAGAATCCGTATTTCTGGGCAGGGATATATGCCACCTTGCCCTGCTCAAGATACTCTCTGGCCTGCGGGCTGTAGCCGTTGTGAACAAGTATTGCACTGTATTCTCTGGCAAGATCCACTATGTACGGCCTGACGCTTCTGCAAGGTCCCACCGTCTTTGGTATTTCGCTGTAATATATGGCTTCAAGCCTTGACTGCGCTCCTTCAACCGGCACCTCATAGACTATATCCGCTTTTGATATTCCAAGCTGCGGTCTTGCCTCTCCGACATTGTCTGTCGATACCATCAGAGGTCTTGCGGGAAGTGTTTCTACCGCCTCCCCGGTAAGAGGGTTTGTCATGCCTGCTGTTTTTTCAGTATCCTGATATACAGGAGTATTCAAAACAAAAATACACACTCCCGCCGCTGCAAGTATCAGCACTGCAAGTATGATTATTACTGCGATTTTGGTTTTTTTCTTTTGTCCTGCCATAAGTATGTCTCCTGCTACAGATATTTCTCTATTTTAATGTATGTCCTGCCTTTTTTGCTGCTGCCGCCTATCTCGGCAAGTCTTGCCTTGCCCTCGCCCCTTATAACCAGCCTGTCGCCTTCGTTCACATTAAAGTCAGGCTTAATTATCTGGCTGCTGTTTACAAATGCAATTCCCTTTCGCACCGC
This sequence comes from Christensenellaceae bacterium Phil1, assembly GCA_963648745.1. Taxonomy (GTDB): domain Bacteria; phylum Bacillota; class Clostridia; order Peptostreptococcales; family Anaerovoracaceae; genus UMGS973. The sequence goes on along the minus strand of CAVJEY010000022.1, from coordinate 4,217 downwards.
CTCTGCAGCCTTTGCTCTTGAAAGGCCGAAAGCCGATGAAAGCACGCTGTCAAGCCGAAGCGACGCCACCGTATCAGTGATCTCCTTAAAATGCAGAGGCGGCAGTTTGATGTCGCTGCTGCTTACAATCTCCAGTTTCAGGCTCGTCCTGCCCGCCTTCTCGTAATTGTACAGCAGGAACTCCGAAATGTCCCGAAGAACCGCAATATCCGCGCCGTCCTCTCTTACAAGTATATCCCCTATTTTTTCTCTTTTGATACCCATGCCCACAAGGGAACCCAGATAATCTCTGTGGCTCAGTGCTCTTGAGCCTGCCTGCCTGAAAGCTCTTATCCACACGATGGGGTTGTCCTCTTCATTGTCCGAAAAATACCCGGTCATACCCTGCGTAATCCACTCCGGCCTAAATACGCATATTCTCCTCTCGGCATCCTCGTATCCGCCGTAAAACTCAATCACGCTGTCATATCTGTATCTGTCCTTTACAAGCGACTGCTGCCGCAAATCAAGAAACCCGCTGTTTTCAAGAGTATATCCGCCGGTGCATTTGTCATACAGGTCTTCTATATGAGCAAAAAGTATTTTGTCTTCTTTAACATTTTCGTACATTACGGTTTAATCTTCCTCGTTTATGCTGTATACTAATTATACGACAACAATTAATTTTAGAAAAGGAGAAATTGATGAAATACACATATATTCCAAAGGGCGTATGTTCCAGAGCCATTGAATTTGAGATAGAGGATAATATTGTCCGCAACGTCAGCTACACCGGCGGCTGCAACGGCAATCTGCAGGCATTAGGCAGACTTGTAGAGGGCATGAGGGTTGACGAGGTGATGCAAAGGCTTGAGGGTATTCACTGCGGCATGAAAAAAACATCCTGCGCTGATCAGCTCGTGGCAGGACTCAAAGAAGCCATCGCAAAGGCATCGGAATAATATTTATCAGCGGCATACCCGCTGATTTTTTATGCTGCATAACAAAACTCCCCTGCACCATATATAAACGCAAAGGAGCCTTTCTGCAAAGTATTCTGCATTTTTTCAGGCAGTCTCCATGTCCCTTATCATCTTAATCTCTGCCGCATAACCATCAAGTTCGTTAGGAGTTTCCAGTATGCACGGAAGTCCTTTGAGAGCCGGGTGATATACAACTTTTGCAATGGCATCAAGCCCTATATGCCCCTCGCCTATGCGGGCATGTCTGTCCTTGTGGGAGCCCTGCGGATTCAGACTGTCATTTATATGCAGCGCTTTGAGCCTGTCTATTCCAAGCACCCTGTCAAATTCCTCGAGAACTCCGTCAAGGCTTCCGACTATGTCATAGCCTCCGTCTGAAACATGACAGGTATCAAGGCATACTCCCATTTTTTCATCAAGCTCCACTCTGTCTATGATTTCTCTCAATTCTTCAAAATTCCTGCCTATTTCGCTGCCCTTGCCTGCCATGGTTTCAAGCAGAACCGTTGTCGTCTGCTCCGGATTAAGTATCTGATTCAGAAGCTGCGCAATCATTTCAATTCCTGCCTCTGTACCCTGTCCCACATGGCTTCCCGGGTGAAAGTTATAGTAGTTGCCCGGTGTGTACTCCATTCGTTTGAGATCATCTTCCATAATTATATGGGCAAATTCTCTGACCCTTGCCTCTGCCGAGCAGGGATTAAGGGTATATGGAGCGTGGGCAACCAGCTTACCGAAATTGTTTTCCTCGGCCAGCTTCAGAAATGCAGCCACATCTTCAGGGTCTATATCCTTGGCTTTGCCGCCTCTTGGATTTCTCGTAAAAAATGCAAATGTATTGGCTCCTATGGCAAGTGCGTCTCTGCCCATATGCAGATAGCCTTTCGTCGATGACAGATGACATCCTATATATATCATAAGTAATTCCTCCGGATGAAATAATATATAGATTATACCCGCATACAGATGTAAATTCAATATGCTGCCTGTCAGTCTTTATTGCTGTGTCTGTATTCCTTTGTTGTCTGCCCTGTCCATATTGCAAAAGCCCTCAGAAAAGAGCCTGTCTCCCTGTATCCCAGCAGAAATGCGATATCCTCTGTTGTCATATCCGTATTTGCAAGATATGTTTTTGCAAGCAGTTCTCTGGTGTGATTAAGCTGTTTTTGAAAATTAGTACCCTCCTCCTGCAGCCTGCGCTGAATTGTACGCCTGCTGTATCCGAGCTTCTTTGCCACATCATCAGCAGTACCCTCTCCGCCCGGCAGCAGTTCCATTAATGCACTGCGAACACGGGCAGCATAGGTATCATCGGTTTCCATCATCGAAAGACGCCTTGCAAGTTCAGGCTCAAAGAACTCCCACATCGACTCGTTCCTGCTTATAAAGGGCTTTATCGCATCTGCTCTTGAGAAAATCAGGGCGTTTTTGTCACCGGTCGTAATTGGAATACCGAGAAATTCCGCATATGCGCTGTTGTGTATTTTCTTTTCTGCTATTGCCTTTACAGGTGTTATGTTTTCTTTTACGGCTTTGCGGATAAGCCCGGTTATAAAGACGAATTCTATTCCTGTCAGAATTTCAGGCAGCTCCAGCTCCTCGTCAGCAGAAAAAATCCCCACACTTACTTCATTCCCTGTTTCCTCAACCTGATAAAGCAACGGACCGATTAAGGCCTTGTATTTTTCCAGTCGTTTCAGACAGACAAGCGCATTTCTGCTGCAGTAAGCCGCAAAAATCGGTGGTGAAAATGCTTCTATTCCATCCGCTGATGCCAGATTAACCGGCATTTTTTCATCGCCCGAAAGTTCATCTATTGCCTGCATAAATCTGAAATATTCTGCTGTCGTCAGCGCCTGAGTTTTCCTTGCGAACAGGTCCTCCGGCAGCATTGCTTTTTTTAGTATCTCCTCAACAGACAGATCCATATTCTCAAGATATGCCGCATAATTTTTATCTATCAGAAAGTGTTTCAAGCTATCACTCCTCCGTTATATTCCTTATCCGTTCAGCAGCTTTTTTCGGCTGGTTTCTGCAATCAGACCGGTCTTGCCGCCAAAGGGAACAGCAAACCACCCGTGCTTTCACTGCTGCACCGCCTTATGTGAAATTTTTAATCACCCAGTCAAAGACTCTGTCGCCGAAGATCTTGTGCGTCCAGACCATAGGCTTTGCGCCAAAGCCTACAAGATAGCGTGTACGCGGCCTGTTTTTTGTTACCGCTTTGCGAACCGTCACTGCTATAAGCTCCGGCTTTGAAAGCATATTTCCGCTGTAAGTTTTAATCATGCCTTCTGCCGCTTTGCATGCCATATCTGCATATGCTCCGTCTGCCGAAGTTTTTTTCAGATTCTCTGCGGCAATAATGCCCCAGTCGGTTTTAATACCGCCCGGCTCTACCACAACAACATCAATGCCGAAAGGCTTTAATTCAAGTCGCAGGCAGTCGGACAGGCCCTCAACGGCATACTTTGCAGCGTGGTACCATCCGCCGAATCTTGTCCATATCCTGCCGCCCATAGACGAAATATTTACAATCCTGCCGTAATGATTTTTTCTCATTACAGGTGTGACAAGCTGAATAAGTCTTGCCATACCAAACAGATTGACCTCAAACTGCCTTCTGCCTTCATCAAGGGGTACATCTTCAACTGCGCCATACGAACCGTACCCCGCATTATTTACCAGCACATCAATCCTTTCCTCTTTTGAAAGAATTGTATTCACACATTCCACAATTGACTCATCGTCTGTCAGGTCAAGAGCAACAGGCATAATCCCTATTTCTTTCAGGTCAGCCATTTTGTCAACTCTCCTTGCCGCAGCATATACCCTGAATCCTGCCGAGTGCAGCTCCTGTGCAATCATCCTGCCGATACCGCTTGACGCTCCTGTTACTAATGCTGTTTTTGCCATAATGATAACCTCCGTTCTTTTTACTTGCTTCATTATATTCAAAACACACGCCAAGCCGAACATCATTAGACGCCATTGTCTGTGCAATTCGCGCCATTTGCCTGCAGCCGTTAATTGGGCATCTGCTATTCCTCCCCGCACGCATCCGCTATGCACTGTTTCAGCCTGTTAATCTCGGCTTCGTAAACACTCCTGCCTGCTTCTGTAATGCTGTAGGTTATTTTCCTGCCCTCTGAGGAAACTCTGTCTATCAGACCCTCTTTTTGAAAATTCGACAGTATGGTATAAATCGTACCGGGTCCCATAGACACTCTGCCGTCTGTAAGATCTCTCACATAG